>NZ_JACHTP010000018.1:0-38001 GCF_020135855.1 Campylobacter sp. B0100352/1 | reverse complement strand
AGCTTGTTTAATAGGATCCATTCTGCATATATATTCCTCCAATATATCTTTTATAAATATAGCATCCGGATATAAATAGGTAAAATCTAGAGTTTTTTTTACAACAATATCTTTTAAATTATTATCAACTACAATACTATCATAATTTTTAATCAACATAACTGATACTATATCATAATAATCAATTTTACCTTCTTCATGAAGATATAAATATGTATGATTATCAATTTTATTATTTTCATAAAAATTCATAAAAGCATTGTAATGATGGGAGGTTCCAAAAATATATTTAAAATTTTTATTTTCTAATATAAGACTTGATGTAGTGTTTAAATAATATTCCCACGGTTTACCCTTTAGGCTTAAATCTCCATGAGTCCAAGAATGTACGGAAATTATACTATACCCAACAAGATATTTAGGAAATATTAATTTATCATCTTTTTGTATCCTATAACATATTTCTTTATGCAACAAATCAGATACTTTTAGCTTTCTATTTTTACTATCATAATTACAAAACTCATAGGGATATAAAATTTGAATATCATAATGATATTCAAATTTATTTTCTAAAGGCGATACAAAATTATCAAAATCAAAATTAGCAATATTTTTTCCAAGTTGATACATAATAGAAAACATTTGATGTCTAGTTTCTGGCATGTTATTCATATAAAATTTCATAATATCTTTAGATAAATATAATTGTTGAACATCTATACAATTAAAATGAAACTTATTACAACAATATCTATGACCATTATTAATTTTTTCAACCATAATTAATGAATTTTCATTTTCTAGAATAGGAAGTAAAAGAACTAATATTTTTTTATTCAATTTTGACAATTCTTGATAGGTTAAAAATATATTTTTAAGAATTTGATTTTCATAATATAAATTAGAAAATTCAACATTTTGTACTACATCAATAATATTAGATTCAATTATAATTAAATCCGCTTTTTTTATAATATCACAATTAGTTTTTCTATGTATTTCATAACAAATATGTAATATATTAGCACCTCCTAAAGATAAATTTTTTAAATTAATGTTTTTTTGATTTAAGCCAGCTCTTAATCCATTAAAAATTAAAGAATTGCTAGCTCCGATTAAAACTATGTTTTTCATAAAGATCCATCCTTAAATAATTTTAAGTATAAAAATTTAATAATTATTAAAGCTAATTTTTGTTTTAATTATACTAAAAATTATTATTTTTATCAAAGATATAATTAATGAAAGAAAAAATTCAAACTTTAATAATAAATGCGTTGCTTAATTATGGAAATGATTATGAAATTGAAGAATTAAAATCTGTCAATTCCGAAACAAAGCTTTACAACGGACTTGGTGGATGTTTAGATTCTTTGGCTTTAGTTAGTTTAATTTCTGATTTAGAAGAAATTTTGAGTGAAGAATTTAAAAAAGACATAATTTTAGCAGATGAAAAAATGATGAGTTCTAGAAATTCTCCATTTAAAGATGTTAATTCTTTAGCAGAATATATTATACAAAAAATTGAAGAATAAGATGCAAAAAATTATTGTTATAACTGGAACCAGAAAAGGCATAGGTAAAGAACTTAGTGAGTATTATTTAGAAAAAAATCATATTGTTTGCGGGTGTTCAAGAGGCAAGGCTAGCATAAACCATCCAAACTATAGACATTTTGAATTAGATGTTAGCGATGAAATGTCAGTTGTTAATATGATCAGAAATATCAAAAAAGAATTTAAAAAAATAGACATATTGATCAATAACGCAGGTATAGCCTCGATGAATCACCTATTAACAACGCCTAATAAAAGTGTAGAAAATATTTTTAACACTAACTTTTTTGGTAGTTTTTTGTTTATAAGAGAAGTGGCTAAAATTATGAGTCAAACTTACAAAAAAGAAAATACTTCTATGCCTTATAGAATTATCAATTTTTCTACAGTAGCCACCCCTTTAAGATTAGAAGGCGAGGCTATATATGCAGCTTCAAAAGCAGCTATTTGCAGTCTTACTCAGATTTGCGCTAAAGAATTAAGTCCTTTTGGCATCACTTGCAATGCTATAGGCCCTACTCCAGTTCCAACGGATCTTATAAAAAATGTTCCTAAAAATAAAATTGATGATTTATTAAATAAACAAGCTATAAAAAGATTTGGTGAAGTTAAAGATGTGATTAATGTTGTTGATTTTTTTATAGATGAAAAGAGTGATTTTATAACAGGACAAATTCTTTACTTAGGTGGCATTAATGGCTGAATTTAGCAATGATTTTTTAAAAAAGATATTTAAACTAAAATTTCAAGATCATCATGCCTTAATTTATGAAAATAAACATTATACTTACAAGCAATTACGCGAAAATATCCTTAACAAAATTGAAATTTTAAAAAGCAAAACCAATAGTAAATTAGTTGCAATTATAGGTGACTATGATTGTGATAGCGTGGCTTTATTTTTAGCTTGCATAGAATTAAACAAAATCGCCATTCCCTTGATTGATGAAAAAGAAATTGATAATAAATTAAAAGAAATTAATTGCGATATCTTATTTAAAGATGGACAAATTAGTTTCAATGATCAACAAGATAATTTAACCCAGCATGAAATTATTAAAAAACTGACAAGTCAAAATAAAGCGGGGTTAATTTTATTTTCAAGTGGCAGCACTGGAAAACCAAAAGTAATTGTACATGATTTACAAAAAATACTTAATTCTTATATTGATAAAAAATTCAAACATATCAATATGCTTCTTTTTCTAATGTTTGATCATATTGGTGGATTAAATACCTTATTAAATTGTTTGAGTATGAATGCTTGTGGTATAGCAATAAAAGATAGAAAAAATGTTGATTTATTGGCAAAAAGTATAGAAAAATATAAAATATCGCTGCTGCCAGCTTCTCCGTCTTTGCTCAATTTATTCTTAATTTCTAATGCGGTTGAACAATACGATTTAAGCTCTTTAAGGTTAATTACTTATGGAACTGAAAAGATGCCTGAGGCTTTATTGGAAAAATTAAAAACAGTATTTCCTAAAGTTAAATTTCTTCAAACATTTGGCACAAGCGAAATAGGTATTGCACAAACAAAAAGTTATAAAGATTTTATTAAACTTGAAAATGTTGATTATAAAATTATCAACAATGAGCTTTTTATAAAGAGTAATACTCAAAGTTTAGGATATTTAAACGCTGACAATTCTGCTTTTGATAACGAGGGATATTTTGCAACTGGAGATTTAGTTGAAGTTATTCATGAAAATGGCGAAGAATATATAAAGATCATAGGCAGAAACAAAGAAATAATCAATGTTGGTGGAGAAAAAGTTTTACCTCAAGAAGTCGAAGGAATAATTTTGCAAATTCCTTTTATTCAAGATTGTTTAGTATATTCTCAAAAAAATCCTATTACCGGACAAAGCGTGTGTGCTAAGATAGTTCTAGAACAAGGAAAAACATTAAATTCTTTAGAACTCAAAAAAGAAATTAGATTATTTTGTAAAGATAAATTAGCAAATTATAAAATTCCCACCAAAATAGAGATTGTCGAAAAACTAGAATTTAGCGAAAGATTTAAAAAATTAAGAAATTAATAAGCAATTTTTATTTTTTATAACAATTTTATTTTTTTAAAAATATATACTTTTACTTTTAAAAATTTTAAATTAAATTGGTTTTATAATCCAATTTAATTTTTATTATATTTCAATCTTACTTCAATTTATTTTAGTTTTAAAACAAAATCTCATTTTCATTTAAATTAATATTATTTCTTGGCAAAGGTGATTTATCTGTATAATAAGCACTTTTACCTTTATAAGTTCCTTGATAAACTCCATTTGGAATGCTGAATTTTCTTGTTGTATTTGGAAATTTCTCTATATATTGAGTTAAAAAGTCCTTAAATACTGGTGCCGCAGTTCTAGCCCCGCTTTCTGTATAACGCATTGGCTTGTTATTGTCATTTCCATACCAAATCAATGCTTCAATCTCTGGAGTAATCCCGCAAAACCAAGCATCGACATTTTTATTTGTCGTTCCCGTTTTTCCAGCTATATCTATACCTTTAACCTTAGCATTACGACCTGTTCCACTTTCTACAACATTTCTCATCATATCAAGCACTAAAAAGCTTTGTTCTGGATTACTCACTCTATGTTCACTTGAGTCAAATTTCATGATCACTTTGCCATCTTTATCTTGAACTTGTCTTATAATTTGAGGTTCTTTTATCACCCCATAATTTCCAAACATAGTATAAAATTTAGAATACTCCAAAGGAGAAATTCCAAAACTTCCCAAAACTATAGATAAATTCGGCGGAATATCTTTAAAACCAAATTCCATCAATTTAGAATAAAGCACATCAAGTCCGATATCAAGTGCAAGATTAATCGTGGCAAGATTTCTAGAACGCGTTAAAGCTTCTTTAAGAGTGATCAAACCTAGGAATTTTCCACCATCATTTTTAGGTTTCCAAACCTTACCTCCACCTGAAAAAATTCTAGAAATATCCGCAATTTCACTCATAGGAGAATAACCTAAATTAATCGCCACTTGATACACAAAAGGCTTAAAAGAGCTTCCTGGCTGACGCATACTTTGAGTAGCACGGTTATAATTACTTTTTTCATAATCCACTCCACCGACAAGTGCCAAAACATCACCACTTTGATGATTAACAACCACCATGGCACCATTTAAAGTACTTAAATTTGCATCTTTATCACGCTTTACAATTTCATCATAACCAAATTTTAAAGCATTTTGCGCCATTTCTTGAACATCTAAATCAATATTTAAAGTGATTTTATAACCACCCGTTCTTAAATCCTTAATACTAGAACTAAGTTGCTTCATCACCTCATCAACAACATAGGGAGCGGCATTTTGTGTTAAGGTATCATTATAAATTTTAGGCACCTCTTTCATAGCACTATCATAATCACTTTTAGAAATCCAACCTAAACTATACATTCTTGTTAAAACATTATTTGCCCGTGAAATAGAAAGATCTAAATGTTTGGTTGGATCATAGCTGCTTGGTGCTTTAGGAATACCAACTAGCATTGCAATTTCTTTAAGACTTAATTCGCTTAAATTTTTATGAAAATAGCCTTGTGCAGCAGTTTTTACGCCATAATATCCATGTCCAAAAAAGATAAAATTCAAATATCTTTCTAAAATTTGTTCTTTGGTTAGTAAGGTTTCAATTTTATAGGCAAGTAAAGCTTCTCTGATTTTCCTTGTGATGGTTTTTTCTGGAGTTAATTCTGTATTTTTTATAAGTTGTTGAGTCAGGGTGGAAGCACCTTCTACAGGCTTACCAACATTTTTTATCACCTTCAATCCTGCTCTAAAAATAGCATCGATATTAACACCATTGTGCTCAAAAAAACTCGTATCTTCAATCGCCACTAAAGCTTCAATCAGACGCGGAGGCAATTCATCATACTTTGCGTAAAAGCGATGCTGTTCAAAGATATTGGCGACTAATTTTCCATTTCGATCAAAAATTTGCGTTGTAAGCGGTGGTTTATATTCTTTAAAGGTATAATCTTGAGTATCCACACTTGCAAAGAGATATCCAACATAAATAACACCTGCGATTAACAATAAACCAAAAAATGAAAAAATATATCTTAAAATTTTCATAAATAAGCCTTTAAAGTTTGGGTATCAAGCCCTAAAGCTGTACTTGAATTTCCTATTTGTTTTTTTATAAATTGTCCATGAAAACCTTCATGCATAATGCAACCTGCCTTACCTTGAAAAAGATTATTTTCTACATAATCTTTTAAGGCATTTTTATCAAATTCTCTAAAATAGAGCGTTGTTTTAGAAAGAGAAAAAACTCTTTTTTGAGTATTAACCAATAAAAAAGCACTCAAAATACTTGCACTTTTACCATCTTGTAAAGCGAGCATTTCATAAGCTTCATTTTTATCCTTTGCTTTGGTTAAAATTTTATCTCCTATACAGACAATGCTATCAGCAAAAAGCACAGTTTCATTTAAAAAATCTTTTTCAAAAGCAGCAAGAAATTGTTTTTCCTTTTGAAGAACGACATTTTGAACATATAAACTTGCTAAAATATTTTTATTTAAATTTTCATCATAATCAAAAGCAATTTGCTTAAATTCAATATTTTCTTCTTGGAGTAATTTTGCCCTCGAAGAAGAACTTGATGCGAGAATTAACATTGAATTGCTTTTTCTATATGATCCAAGCTTTGTTTTAAAGCTTCATCAAGTTTAGTTATATCTTTACCTCCTGCTGTAGCAAAATCATCTCTTCCACCACCATTTCCACCTAAAATTTGTGCCGCTTCTTTAACCAAAACTCCAGCTTTTAAAGGAGCGTCTTTTACTCCAGCGGCAAGAAGAACTTTACCCTCTTTTACTTGAGCAAGTAAAATCACAGCTTTACTAAATTTATTTTTAAAATCATCAATCATAGCTTTAATATCGCCGTTTTGGATACTTTCAACGCAAATTTGTATCCCGTTGATATTTTTTGATTTTAATTCTGTTTTGTTTGAATTTCTTAATTCTTCTTTTAAGATAATAATTTCGTTTTTAAGTTTTTTTATCCCATTTAAAACATCATTATTTTTTAATTCTTCTTTGATTTTAGCCATTTCATCAAGCTGATTTTTTACAAATTTTAAAGCCGCTTTAGATACAACCGCTTCTATGCGTCTTATGCCTGCACTCACGCCACTTTCTTTAACGATATAAAAACTACCAATCTGTGCTGTATTTAAAACATGAGTTCCACCACAAAGCTCTTTACTTTCTCCTAAAGTTAATACGCGAACATTATCTTGATATTTTTCATTAAACAAAGCTATAGCTCCGTTCTTTTTTGCTTCATCTAAAGACATACTTTCAAGCACTGCATCGCTTGAAAGTATAATCATTTCATTGACTCTTTTTTCAATACATTCTAGCTCTTCTTTACTTAAGGTTTTAGGATGAGTAAAATCAAATCTTAATTTATTAAATTCTACCAAAGAACCTGCTTGAGAAACATGACTGCCTAAAATTTCTCTTAAAGCATGATGTAAAAGATGGGTTGCTGAGTGATGACGTGCAATCTGCTCTCTTTTTTCAAAATCAATCTTTGCTTTTATATTATCATTGGTTTTTAATTCTTTATTAGCATTTACAAAACTAAGATTAAGTCCAAAGAATTTTTGAGTGTCTAAAACTTCACAATCATCTAAAAATCCCACATCAGCACTTTGTCCACCGCTCGTTGCATAAAAAGGCGTTTTTTCAAGCATCACCCAACCTTTACCCCGAAGGGATGAAATTTCTTTAAAATTTTCATCTAAAAGAGCAAGAATTTTAGTTTCGCATTCTATTTTTTCATAACCAACAAATTCATTTTCCCCAAATTTTTCAAGTAAAATCTTAAAATCACCGCTCGCATTTTTACTTCCACTTCCTTTCCAAGAAGCCTTAGCACGCTCTTTTTGTTCTTGCATTAAGGTTTCAAATTTTTCCTCATCCACTTTAAGATTTTTTTCTCTAAGCATATCTTGAGTTAGATCAAGCGGAAAACCATAAGTATCGTAAAGCTTAAAAGCAACTTCTCCGCTGAAAATTTCTTGAGTGTTTTTAAGCTCTTCGTTAAAGATTTCAATTCCATTTTCTATAGTGCTTAAAAATCTTTCTTCTTCAAGCCTAATTTGCTCTTTAACAAATTCTTTTTTTTCATTTAAATAAGTGTAATGATCTCCCATCAAATGACAAACCATATCAACTAATTTATACATAAAAGGCTTTTTAAATCCCAACAAATAACCATGTCTTAGAGCACGACGCAAAATTCGTCTTAAAACATAGCCTCTACCTTCTTTATCAAAATTTGTCCCTTGGGCAAGTAAAAACACGCTAGAGCGTATATGATCAGCGATCACTCTAAAACTTGCACCACTTTCATATATATATTCTTTTTTACAAAGTTTGGAAATTTCATCAATAATTGGCATAAATAAAGAACTATCAAAATTACTGAATTTTCCTTCCTTGATCGCCATAACTCTTTCAAGACCCATTCCTGTATCAATACTTGGCTTTGGTAAAGGACTTAAAGTTCCATCAGCACTTCTTTCATACTGCATAAAAACAAGGTTCCAAATCTCTAAAAATCTATCTCCATCCCCGCCCATATAATCTTCATCGCTATTAAAATGCTCAGCACCTTGATCATAAAAAATTTCACTGCAAGGACCACAAGGGCCTGTATCGCCCATTTGCCAAAAATTATCCTTATCTCCAAATTTATAAATTCTTTCTTTTTCTATGTGCTTTTGCCAAATTTCAAAAGCTTCATTGTCATCTTGATGAACGGTTACATAAAGTCTATCTTTAGGAAGTTTTAAAATTTGAGTAACAAATTCCCAAGCATAAGAAATCGCTTGTTCTTTAAAATAATCTCCAAAGCTGAAATTTCCAAGCATTTCAAAAAAAGTATGGTGGCGTGCTGTATAGCCAACATTATCTAAATCATTGTGTTTTCCACCCGCTCTAATACAAGTTTGACAGCTTGTTTTTCTTGGAGGATTTGGACGCGGAATTTCTCCAGTAAAAATACTTTTAAAAGGTACCATACCTGCGTTAGTAAAAAGTAAAGTTGCATCATCAGGAACTAAAGGACTTGAAGGGGTGATTTCATGTCCTTTAGAAGCAAAAAAATCCAAATAAGCTTTTCTAATATCCATAAAGACTTCCTAAAAGAATTTTTATAAAATCATATAATACCAAAATTACTTTAAATTAAGTAAAACTAAACTACAATAAATATTTTAAAAACTCTTAAAAATGCAAAGGTATATATGAATTTCATTAATCTCAATGCACAATATTTAGCTTATAAAGATGAAATTGATGCTGAAATTCAAAGCGTTTTACAAAGCTCTTCTTTTATAGGCGGATTAAAACTAAATGAATTTGAAAAGAATTTAGCCAATTTTGTAGGCATTAAACACGCCATAGGGTGTTCAAGTGGAACTAGTGCTTTGTATTTAGCCTTAAGAGCCTTAGATATTAAAGAAAATGATGAAGTGATTGTTCCTGATTTTACTTTTATTGCAACAGCTGAAGCTGTAGCATTAGTAGGCGCAAAACCTGTTTTTGTGGATATCAACCTTGATAATTACAATCTTGATTTTAAAGCCGTAGAACAAGCTATCACATCTAAAACAAAAGCGGTTATTGCTGTGAGTATGTTTGGGCAAATGAGTGATTTAAAAAATTTAAATGAAATGCTAAAAAATAAAAATATCACTCTTATCGAAGATGGGGCACAAAGTTTTGGTGCAAGTTTTAAAGGAGAAAAATCTTGCTCTATTGCACCTATTTCTTGCACCAGCTTTTTTCCATCTAAACCTTTGGGTGCTTATGGAGATGGAGGAGCCATTTTTTGCCATGATGATGCTTTAGCACAAAAAATAAGAATTTTACTCAATCACGGACAAACCGAGCGTTACAAGCATGAATTTATAGGTATAAACGCACGTCTTGATACCCTTCAAGCAGCTATTTTAAATGTGAAATTAAAACATCTTGAACAAGAAATTGAAAAAAGACAAATTCTAGCCAAAATTTATAATGAAAATTTAAAAAACTGCGTGATTCCAAAAATCAATACTCACGCTAAAAGTGTTTATGCACAATATAGCATTTTAGTGGAAAATAGAGCAAATATCTTGCAAAAATTTAAAAAAGCCAATATACCTTATGCAATTCACTATCCAACCCCGCTTCATAAACAACCTTGCTTTAAAGAGACAAATCATTTAGAAATTAAAAATTCAAGCTATGTGAGTGAGCGTATTTTATCTTTACCTTTTTCAGCTTTTTTAGAAGAAAAAGAACAAGAGCAAGTTATTGATCTTTTCAAGGATTAAAAAATGAAAATCGGTATAATAGGCCTTGGTAAAATGGGGCAAAATCATCTCAATGAACTTGCTAGAAATTCTCATTTTAAAATCAATGCCCTATTTGATCTTTATCAAAATTCAAATTTAAGCCAATTTGATGATATTTTTTTCGATAATCTAGATGAATTTATAAAACAAAATAATGATATTATTATTATCGCAACGCCTACAAATTCACATTTAGATATTGCAAAAAAAGTTTTAAACTCTGCAAAAGCACTGCTTATAGAAAAACCTTTGGCTTTAAATTTAGCACAAATTGAAGAATTAAAACAAATAGCACAAAATAAAAAAATAGCTGTGGGCTTTTGTGAGCGTTTTAATCCTGCTATTTTAGCCTTAAAACAAAATTTAAAAGATGAAAAAATTATCAGTATAAACATACAAAGATTTTCACCTTATCCACAAAGAATTAATGATGTTGGGATTTTACATGATCTAGCCGTGCATGATCTTGATTTGATTCGCTTTTTAAGCCAAAAAAATATCACAAAAACCAAGATTATCAAACGTTTTACTCAAGATAAAAATAGAGAAAGTGAAAGTATCTTAGCTTGTGAGCTTGAAGGAATTATAGCTTCTTTGCATCAAAGTTGGAATTGCTCTTTAAAGCTTAGAAAAATTCATCTTATAACAGAAAATCATTTTTTTGAGGCTAATTTGGCTGATTTTAAATTGCTTAAAGACGGCAAAGAAATTCAAATAGAAAAAAATTCTCCTTTATTTAGTGAACATCAAGCTTTAGCGAATTTAATCAACAATAAAGAACATTTCCTAGCAAACATTGATGATGCCTATGAAGTCCAAAAAATCTTAGAGGAAGAAAATTGAAATTAGTTTTATTTTTAAACATGGGCGGAGCCACTCATTTAGAAGATTGTAAAACTTTTTTAAAAAATATGTTTAATGATCCTTATATCTTAGGAATTAAAAATAGATTTTTAAGGCGATTTGTGGCTTGGATGATAACCTTATCACGCACCAAAACCATGCAAAAAAATTATATTAAAATGGGCGGAAAATCTCCTTTAAACGAAATTACACAAAATTTATGTCACAAACTCAACTCCTTACAAAATGAATTTAATTTTGATTTTGTCAATTTATACGTCCCACCTTACGCTAATGAAGTTTTAAAAAAATATTCCTTAAATTCAAAAGATGAAATCATCCTTTATCCACTCTACCCTCACCACTCTTGCACCACAGTAACTTCTTCACTTGAAGTTTTACAAAGAGAAATTGAAAAATTAAACATCACTAGCAAGATTAAAATAATGGATATTTTTTATAAAGATGCAAATTATAATCAAATGATTATTTCTCATATCTTAGATAAAAAAAATCAATTTGATGCCAAAACTCTTATTTTTTCAGCCCATTCTTTGCCAATTTCTCTTATACAAAAAGGAGATTTGTATGAAAAGCATATTAATGAGCATATTCAAATTTTAAAAGAAAAACTCAAAAATCATTTTGAAGAAATCATTCTTTCTTATCAATCTAAATTAGGCCCTGTAAAATGGCTAGAACCTAGCACAAGCGATATTTTGGCAAAACTTAAAAATAAAGCCTTAATTTATCCTATATCTTTTTGTATTGATTGCTCTGAAACTATCTTTGAACTAGGTATGGAATACAGACATTTAGCTGCTAAAGATTATGCATTAATTTCTTGTCCAAACGATAGTGATGAATTTATTGATTTTATTTTAAAATCTCTTAAAAATTAATCCTATGTTTAATTTTTAAAAAATTCAAAAGCTCTTCTTTAGCCTTTGAAATATCATCGGTATTGAGTTTAAAATCTATTTTTTCTGGCTGTTTATAAGTTTTATCATAATATTCTAAAAGCATTGTGATAAGTTTATTCCACTCTTTTTTTTCATAATTTTGCAGCAAATCTTGCTTGAAATTAGCACTAATATAAGGAGTAATTTTTGCAACACATTCTTTAAATTTTAAAGGAGTCATTTTATTTTTATAAAATTTTTCAATTCTTTTAATGCGATTTTCCAAAGAACAAAAACAATAAATTTTAAAAGCATTTTGCATACTCTCATAAAGCTTTAAAGGTAAGATTATTTCTCCGATTTTACGACTTTCACTTTCAATAAAAGCAAAATCATTAATCTTACTAATCTTATCAAAAAGTAAAGATTCAAAAGCTTTTTGAGTGGGTTGATCACCCAAAATATTTCCAAAAGAAGATCCTAAATGATTTGCCATTTTTTCTAAATGAATGGCATGAGGTAAAGATTCTAAAAGCTCACTTTTTCCACATCCAGTATTTCCACAAAGCGAAAATAATTTCAAATTTAAAGTTTGATCAAAAAAATTCAGTAAAAAAGCCCTATAAGCTTTAAAACCTCCTTTTAAACGTGCTACTCTATAGCCTAATTCACTTAAAATAACCGCTATAGATTTAGAACGCAACCCACCTCTAGCACAATAAATTCCAACCTTAGATCCTATGCGAAATTCTTGAGTGATAATAGGAATATGACAAGCCATATTGGCACAAATATAGCTTGCACCCTCTGCTTTAGCTAAAGCCTGATTTTGTTTATAAAGTGTCCCTATTTTTTTATGTTCATCATCATTTAAAGCATAAAAATTTAAAGCTCCTTGAAGATGAGAATGGGTAAATTCTTTCGGACTTCTTGCATCGATTAAAAGATCAAATTTTTCTTGATTAAAATTTTCAAATTCTAATTCACTTAACATTGTTAAAAGCATTAACTAATTTATAATACACATCTTTTAAATCTGTACCACAAACCCTAGTTTCTCCTATAGTTGTAATAAAATTAGTATCTCCAAACCAACGAGGCACCAAATGATAATGACAATGCATCGCAATGCCTGCTCCTGCATCTTTACTTAAATTCATCCCGATATTAACACCGCTTGCGTGAAGTTCGTTTTTTAAAATCTTAACGCCCTCTCTTACCCAATAACTCATTTCTTGCCAAATCGCCTCATCTAAATTTTCTATATGCTCTTCATGTAAATAAGGTATGATCATAAAATGTCCCGCAGAATAAGGATAGCGATTCATCACAGCAAAACAATGCTTAGCTCTAAAAATAACGCCTAATTTTTCATCATCATCTATTTTATTAGCACAATCGCAAAAAGGACATTTACTCTTTTCTTTCTCAAAATATTCACTTCTCCAAGGCGCATATAAGTATTGCATTGAATTTCCTTAATGATTTACATTGCTTATTAAAAAAGCATCTATGCCTAATTTTTGTAAGTATTGTAAATTTTCTTCATCATTAACACTAGCAATAATGATTTTAGAATTTGGAATTTGACTGATGAGTTTTTCACATACTTGCACATAGTTTGAAAAATTTTCATCCTCATTACAAATACTTACAAGATCAGCTCCAGCTAAAATCGCCTTGCTTAAATCCTCTTTATCGCAAATTTCAACCAAAGCTTCAAGTCCTAAATGTCTTGCAAATTCAAGCAATTTTTTAAGCTCTTTAGTGCTTAGCATTTTAGCGATCAATAAAATAAAATCTCCACCATAAACTAAGGTTTCTAAAATTTGATATTCATCGATGATAAAATCTTCTCTTAATAAAGGAATTTGAGTGTAGCGACGTATCATACTTAAATTTTCAAGCACGCCATTAAAATGCGGCCAAGTAGATATAGAAAGAGCAGCCGCTCCTTTTTTTTCACTCTCTAAGGCTAAGGGTAAATTTTGATTTAAATCCTCTTTAATTTGAGGGATCAATTTTATCTCTTGATCTATTCTTTTTAAAGCCTTATGCACATCTTTAGGAAAAAAAGGATTTGAAGCTAAAGATCGACCCAGCATATCATAGGGTAAAATCTTTTTTCTCTCTTCAAGTTCTTTTTGAATTTTTTTATAAATTTCATCTCGTTTTATAGCTTTAAACATTTTTTTATTGCCTTTATATGAGCTTTACTTTCTTCAGAATTTGAAAACTCTTTATCTTTAAAAGTTTTTTTCAAAATTTCCCAAGCCTTATGACAATCTCCAAGCTTATAATATCCCCAAGCCAAAGAATCCAAATAATACAAATTCTGCGGATCTTTTTTCAAAGCAAGTTCTACAAATTTAATCCCTTTTTTAACATCTAAATCATAATCAATCAGTAAATATCCATAATAATTTAAATACAAATCATTAGTATTTTCATCAATCGCTTTTTCAAATTTTTCCTTTACAGCTTGTATGATTTTGGGTGTAATTTTTTTCTTTAAACTCGCATCTTCAAATTCAAAAACTGCAGCACGCAAAAGGTATTCTTTATTGTGAGTGCGTTGATAAACCTGCATACTTAAATCTTTAGCTTGATTATAATATTTTAATTTTTGATATAAATACAATTTAATATCATCATCCAAATTGTATTCTAAAGCGATATTTAAAGCTTGTTTGACTTGATTTTCAGAATTAAGCAACTCAACCGCGGATAAAATAAAATTCTTACTTTTAGTGATTTCATAAAGCTGAAGATAAACCTCTACTAAAGCTTTATAGTCTTTTTCATCGTTATAAATTTTTGCAAGCAAAATACAAGTTTTTAAAGTACAACCATTTGTTTTTCTAGAATTTTCTAGCAATTCTTTAATGCTAGCTGTATTATTCAAAATCGCATAAACGCTTACAAGTTTTAATAAAATTTCCTCATTTGAAGCATAATTATAAGCTAAACGATAGTATTTTGCAGCATTTTTAAGATCATTTTGCTTCACTAAAATATCGCCATATAATTCTAAATTTCTTGGATCATTATTTTCTTTTTTTAAAAGCTCTTGCACTAATTTTTTAGCATTTTTAAGATCATGAGAGTTAAGATCATAAAGGGCACTAAGACGCTTAAGATTATCATTTTGATTTAAATAAGGCTTTGCCATTTTGTTGATTTCTTTTTTTTGATCAAGATCATTGACTAAAGTAATTAAAAATGCATTTTCTAAAAAATGAGTATTATTATAATCCTTAAAAAGCTTTAAAAACTCATCTCTAGCTTCTTTATTTTGGTGAAAATACTCATAATTATAAGCCTTCATCACCCTTAAATCAAATTCATTACTTTTAAATTTTTTATAATCAGGATAAACAACGACGGTTTTAGAACCAGCACAAGCACTCAATAAAATAGCGATTAAGATAAATAAGTAATTCCTATACATTCTTTTTTTAATTCCTCTTGATGTGTTTTAAAATATTCCCAAAAAGGAAAGGTGCGACATTGCATTGGACGATAATCATAAATTGAACAATTTCTATTTATAGGATCAAAAAAGATACACGCGTATCCACCTTCAAATTCAACCTCTTTAAAACTCATTTTAAAACCCACTTTTCTAAGATATTTTAAAGCAAATTCTTCCTCACTTAAGCCTAAATATTCTCTTAATTTTTTAAGCTCCTCTTTACTTGCAAAAATATTACCACTATCTCCGATACAACATTTTCCGCCACATTTTTGACACGCATTTTCATCAAAGCAATAAGAAAAATCTTTTTTAAAAATCATAACTTTCCAATATAAACCTAGAGTGAATTGTTTGCATTTTTTGACTCAAATTTCCATTTTCATAAACAAAAAATGGGGGCAATATCTCGCAAAAAGACTTTACGCTTTTTCTAGCCTCAATCAAAACAAGTCTAGCTTTTTCATTTTTATCACTATGCACAAAACAAATTTTAGTCATTTTTAGCTTTTTCTTTTCTAAAGTCACACAAATTTTATCAAACGCTAAAACCTCATAGCAAAAATACAAAATTCCCCTAGGTTTAAGCATAGAATTTGCCTTAGAAATTAATTCATCTAAAGGTAAATAGGATTGAAATTTACTGATATTTTTATGTAAATTTTGACTCTTATAAGCTTCTTGTCTATAAAAAGGAGGATTAGAGACTATAAAATCGAATTTTTTTTGGGTATTAAAATTTAAAAAATCATCGCAAAAAACCTCAGCTTCTATGTGATTGGATTTTAAATTTTGCTTGATAAGTTGTATGTTTCTTTCTTGGATATCGATCATTGATAACTTGATTTTTTCATTAAATTTTTTAAGTAAAATGCCTAAAATTCCACATCCAGATCCAACATCCAATAATTCATTTTTTATCCCACATTCTAAAATAAAATCAGCTAAAATTAAAGAATCACTATTGTAACGATAGCCATCTTTTAATTGTGCTAATAAAATATTTTCTTGTTTCATTTTAATGAGTAGGAATTTTAATACGTTTTGTAGGATTTTCTTGACTTGTATTTTGTTCTTTTTTAACATTGTTTTTAGCAAAATCTAAAAAATTTTCCGCTAAAAGATTAAAATTTAAAAATAAAATAAGAAACAATAATCTCATTAAATAAACCTTGAAATTTTATTTTCTTAAAATCATACACTAGAAATTTAAAATTTATGCTAAAAATTTAAAGAAAGATTTGTAAAAAGAAAATGGTGGTTAGAGGCAGAATCGAACTGCCGACACGCAGATTTTCAGTCTGCTGCTCTACCGACTGAGCTATCCAACCAAAAAATATTTTCGCTTTTCTAAAGCTGAAGTTTAAAAAATGTAATTCTATCTTTTTTTCTTTAATCTAAGTTTAAATATAAGATTAAAATTTATTTGCCTTAAAGTTTTTATCAGATAGAATTCTTGCTTTAAAATTTAGAATGAGGATTTTTTTGAAACAATTTGGACTGGATAGGCGAACTTTTAAAATTTTATTAGCTGGTTATGTTATTATCGCTTTAATTGGAGCTGCCTTTTTGTATTCAAGTTGGGCTCATACAACTCCTATTAGCTTTCTTGATGCCTTTTTCACAAGCACTTCAGCTATCAGTATGACAGGACTAGTTGTAAAAAATACTGCGACAGATTTTACACTTCTTGGACAAATTATTATATTAATACTCATCCAAATTGGCGGTTTAGGATATATGAGTATAGGTTTTTTTGTATATTTACTCATAAGAAAAAAAGTGGGATTTAGTGGTAGAAATTTACTAAAAGAATCCCTATTTTATCCGAGTATGGATGGACTTTTTAAATTTTTTAAAAAAGTTTTGCTTTTTATTTTTATTATAGAATTAGCAGGCGCTTTGCTTTTAACCATGCGATTTGCCCTTGATATGAATTTTAAAAAAGCTCTTTGGTTTGGGATATTTCACTCCATTAGTGCGTTTAATAATGCTGGTTTTAGTATTTTTGAACATGGAATTTCCACCTATAAAAATGATATTGCGATTAACTTCATTATTACTAGTCTAATTATCATTGGAGGTCTTGGATATTTTGTTTTAGTGGAGCTTTATTTTTTTCAAAAAAAACGTTTGCCTAGTCTTAGTTTGCATACAAAAGTTGTTGTTTTATCGACTATTATTTTAATTATTTCCTCAACTTTAATCATCTTTGCTCTAGAATATTCTAATCCTAAAACAATGGGGCATTTTTCTTTATTTGATAAAATCTTAAGTTCATATTTTACCGCGATCAATTACCGTACAGCAGGTTTTAACACTCTAAATATCAATCATTTAAACGATGCAAGTTTATTTTTTGGTTCTTTATTTATGGTTATAGGTGGAGCACCTGGAGGCACAGCTGGAGGGATGAAAATCACTACAGTCATCACACTTTTACTCTATGCATATTGGAGTATTAGAGATGGAAGGGTAAGGATCTTTGGATATGAAATTTCACAAGAAACTATATCAAGAGCTTTTGTTATAGCAATAGGATCAGCAGTTTATATCATAGTCGCTGTTATTTTGCTTTCTTTATTAGAATCTCATTTTAATTTCCTTCCTTTATTATTTGAAACCTCGTCAGCGTTTGCAACCGTTGGAATTTCAGTTGGCAATGGAGGAACACTTTCTCTTTGTGCCTTGTTTTCCAATCCAAGCAAAATCATTATCATTATTATGATGCTTAGCGGAAGGATTGGGGTTTTTGCATTTTTACTCTCTGTTTTTAAACAAGATAAAGCAATGCATATTAGATTTCCTGAAGGAAAAATCAACCTATAAAGGCAAATTATGAAAAATAATAGTTATGGAATTATCGGTCTTGGAAAATTTGGATCAGTCGTTGCAGAAGAATTGATCTCTGCAGGAAATACTGTAATCGTTGCTGATAAAGATGAAGAAGCTTTAAAAAATATATCTAATCCTGCAAGTTATGCGTATATACTTGATTCTACAAATGTGACAGCTTTAAAAGAAGCAGGGTTTCACGATGTTGAGGTGGTTATTGTAAGTATTGGAGATAATGTTGAAAAATCAATTCTTACTTTAATGGCTCTTAAAGATATAGGGGTTAATAATATCATCGCAAAAGCTACTTCAAATATCCATGGGCAAATTTTATCCAAACTTGGAGCTACAAAAGTCATTTATCCTGAAAAAGAAAGCGCAAAAAGATTGGTTAAAGAATTTCTTGTTAGAGAAAGTGAATTTGAAGTGTTTGATTTATCAGCAAATACCATTCGAGCTATTAAAATCAATGTAGATGAAAAATTAGCTGGAAATTCACTTAAGCATATTGCACAAAATATGAGAGTGATCGCTTATAAAAAATTAAATAATGATTGGGAAATATTGCCTGATTTTGAAACAACAATAGCCTATAGTGGGGATGTGATTATACTACTAGGAACGGTCAAGGAATTAAGAAATTTTGAGTATTAAATTTCTTTTTTAAATTTAACCGCATCAACAAAACGTTTTAAGGCCTTTTTTTCCTTATGAGTTATATTATAATAAATAATCTCACTTAAATAATATCTAATATCTTTAGCTGATATTTCCTTTTTTTGAGCATATTTTTGAAGTATGTATTGTGGAATTTTGATTTTTTCTCTAGCAAATTTATTTAAAATTTTAGAAAAATAAATCTTTTTTTGCATACATGAAAAACGGGCAAAAACAAAAGGTAAATTAGTCTTTTTATACCACAAATCACACAAATCTATATAAGCATTAGGATCTTTTATATAAAGTTTTAAAGCCTTATCACCTATGATAACCCTACCCTTTAAGCCTAAAACTTGAGAAAGTGCATTTGACGTAGCCGAGCTAGGATCTTTAGCTTTGGATGAATTTTTTTCAACCAAAACACTTAAAACTTTTTTATTAGCACAAATTCCAACATCTAAATTTTTATATTTTTTTCTAACGCTTTCAATGCTTGAAGTCATAGCACCATCAACCCTGCGATAGAATAATTCCTTATTAAAATGACTAGGCTCACCTTTTTTATAAAAAAGCGTTGCTTTAAAGCCATTAGGTAAAGGATATTTTTTAAGATAAACACTTAAAGGCAACAAATTAATATAATCAAATTTACCAAAAATCATAATTAGCCTAGAGTGTTAAAAACTCTATCTCCTGCATCTCCAAGTCCTGGTACTATATAACCTTTTTCATTTAAATTTTCATCAATAGCGGCCACATAAATTTCTATATCTTCATGCACTTTTCTAAAATTTTCAATTCCTTTAGGCGTGGCAAGTATTGAAATAAATTTAATTTTTTTCACGCCTTTTGATTTTAAAAATTTACAAGCCTCTATTGCGGTTCCACCCGTGGCAAACATAGGATCTATAACAATAGCTACACGTTTAACTGCATCTTGTGGAATTTTTTCAAAATAAAAATCCGCCTCAAGAGTTTCTTCATTTCTTGCAAAACCCAAAAAACCTACACTAGCATCAGGAATCAATCTAAAAACACTCTCAAGCATACCCAAAGCAGCCCTTAAAATAGGACAAATCATAATTTTTTCATTTAGCTTTTTTACCTTAGCATTTGAAACAGGAGTTTGGATTTGAATTTCTTTTAAATTCAAATCCTTAGTTGCTTCAAAAAGTAAAAAAGTTGAAATTTCATCAATCAACATTCTAAATTGAAAAGGCTTAGTACTTTGATCACGTAAAAGGCCTAATTTATGTTCTATTAAAGGATGATTTGTGCAAAAAACTTTATTCATTTTAGACTTTCAAAATAGGCTTTTTCGTCAAACTCCTTAATCAAAGTCACCCCATCTTTAACCGCCGCTGCAGCTACTGCAGTGCTTACTGCTGCCCTTACTCTTTCATCAAAAGGTTTTGGGATCACATAATCTCTACCAAATTCTAAAAAGTCAATTTCATAAGCCTTTTTAACCGCATCACTCACAGGCAATTTTGCCAAATCAGCTAAGGCTCTTGCTGCGGCTATTTTCATATTTTCAGTGATCTTAGTCGCTCTTACATCCAAAGCACCTCTAAAAATAAAAGGAAAACCTAAAACATTATTGATTTGATTAGGATAATCACTTCTTCCAGTACCCACGATCGCATCTTTTCTAAGCCTTGCAACATCTTCAGGCATAACCTCTGGAATAGGATTTGCCAAGGCAAAAATAACAGGATCTTTAGCCATTGATAAAATCATCTCATCATCAAGAATTTTTGGAGCACTAAGTCCTAAAAATACATCCGCTCCTTTTAAGGCCTCTTTTAATGTCTTTTCTTTAGAATCCACAGCAAATTCAAGTTTTTGCGGGGTCAAATCATTTCTATCTTTACTAACCACACCTTTGCTATCGACTAAAACAATATGTTCAACTCCTAAATTTCGATACATTTTAGCACTAGCAATTCCAGCAGCTCCGGCACCACTTACCACCACTTTAATATCTTTAAATTTTTTTCCGCTAATTTCCATCGCATTCATAAGCCCAGCAGTCGATATAATCGCTGTTCCGTGCTGATCATCATGCATGACAGGAATTCCAAGATCTTGTAAAGCCGCTTCTATCTCGAAACATTTTGGTGCTGCAATATCTTCTAAATTAATTCCACCAACTGTTGGGGCTAAAGCCTTACAAAAAGTAACAATTTCATCAACACTATGAACATTAATTTCTATATCATAAGCATTAACATTAGCAAATTTTTTAAACAAACAAGCCTTGCCTTCCATAACTGGCTTAGAAGCTTGTGCTCCAATATTTCCAAGTCCTAAAACCGCAGAACCATCACTTACAATAGCCACCAAATTTGCCTTATTTGTATAAAGATATGCTAATTCTTTATCTTTAGCAATTTCCAAACAAGGCTCAGCTACACCTGGGCTATAAGCTAAAGATAAATCATGACTTGTGTCCATTGATTTTAAAGGAGTGATACTAACTTTACCACCCAAATGATATTTTAAAGCCTCTTCTTTTAAATTCATTTTATTATCCTTTTTGAAAAAATTTCCATTCTCTTTTTACATTCCTCAACCCCTAAAAACTCTAAAACCTCAAAAATACTAGGGCTTACAGCCGTACCGGTTAAAGCAATGCGTATAGGTTGGGCAAGTTCTTTTAATTTTACATCATTTTTTTGTAAGAATTCATTAGTAAAACTTTCAAAATCACTCGCAAGACTTTGGCTGCTTAACTCATTTGCATATTTTTTTAATAAATCAAGATTTTTTTCATTTACAAATTTATTGACAGCTTGCTCATCATAACTTTTAGGAACTTCTATAATGCTTTTAGCCCCGCTGATAATTTCAAGTAAAGTTTTAGCACGTTCTCTTAAAAGATCAAGTAAAAATTCTGCTTTTTCATAAACTGACAAATCAAATCCAAGCTCTTTAAGTTGGTGATTGATCTCTTCAAAAGGCAAAGTTTTAATATAATGTGCGTTAAGCCACTCTAACTTTTTAAAATTATAGCAAGATGCACTTTTATTGATGTGATTTGGATCAAAAAGTTTTTTTAAATCTTCAAGTGAAAAAATTTCATCATCTCCATGACTCCAACCCAAACGCACAAGAAAATTCAGTAAAGCTTGAGGTAAAATTCCCATAGCTTTATATTCCATAACATCAGTAGCTCCATGACGTTTTGAAAGTTTTTTTCCATCCTCTCCGTGAATCATAGCCACATGATAAAATTTTGGAATTTTAAAGCCTAAAGCTTCATAAAGAATGATTTGTTTTGGGGTATTAGAAAGATGATCATCCCCGCGAATAACATCACTAACTCCCATTAAAGCATCATCAATGACAACGGTAAAATTATAAGTAGGCGTTCCATCACTTCTTGCAATAATAAAATCATCTAAAATATCCTCGACCTTAAATTTAACCTCACCCTTAACGCCATCCATAAAACAAATTTCTCCACTTTGCGGTGCTTTTATGCGAACAACAGGCTCTATTCCTTGAGGCGGCGTACCTTTAAAATCTCTATATCTTCCATCATACTTTGGACGCTCTTTAGCTGCTTCTTGTTTGGTGCGTAATTCTTCTAATTCTTCTTTACTCATGTAGCAATAATAGGCCCTGCCTTCATCTAAAAGCTTTTGAATATATTTTTTATAAATATCAAAACGTTCAGACTGATAAGTCACTTCTCCATCATGATCAAGCCCGCACCATTTAAAAGCCTCAAGAATTGCTTGTGTGGCTTCTTTAGAATTTCTTTTAAGATCGGTATCTTCGATACGAAGTAAAAATTCACCCTTATTTTTTCTAGCATACAAATAACTATAAAGCGCGGTTCTTAATCCTCCTATATGCAGATATCCAGTAGGACTTGGTGCAAAACGAGTTACAAGTTTTTCTTCCATTTTTTGCCTTTTCTTAAATTTTTATTGATATAATGCGATATTTACACTTAAATAAAGGTTTGAAATGAAAAAAATTTTATTAAGTTTTTGTTTTTTTGCAAATTTAGCAAGTGCAAACACTATTGATGCTATTGCCATAGTTGTTGATAAAGAGCCAATTACAACTTATGATATCAATGAAAAAATGGAAAAATTGCACCTTTCTAAAAATGAAGCCTTGCAAGTTTTAATCAATGAAAAAATGGAAAAATCTCAAATGAAAAAATTTGGAATTTTTACAAGTGAATTAGAGCTTGATAATGCTATTAATAACATGCTTTCTCAAAACAATATTACACTTGATATGCTTAAGGCTGATCTAAAAACTAAAGGGCAAACTTACGAACAATTTAGAGAAAATTTTAAAAAAGATTTAGAAAAAAGAAAACTATACGATCAAATAATTAGCACAGCTAAGATAGATTATAGCGATATAGGTGCTAAAAAATTCTTTGAACAGCATCAAGATAAATTCAGTATTTTTACAGAAATTGCTGTAAAAATTTACACCTCTAAAAATATAAAATTTTTAGAATCTTTAAAAAGTAGTAAAAAAACTATGCTTAAAGGTGAAAATGCTATTTTAACTCCAGAAAATGCAGATCCTAGACTTTTAAGCCTTTTATCTCAAGTTTCTACGGGAGATTTTTCTCCGATTTTAAATTCTAAAAATGGCTATCAAATTTATAAAGTAGAGAGTAAAAGTAGCATACAAACCCCAGAATTTGAACAAGTTAAAAATGATGTTTTAAACGCTTATGTTAGCGAACAAAGACAAAATTACATTCAAGATTATTTTGATAAATTGCGTTCAAAGATAAATATAGAATATTTAAGATGATTAAATTTAGGATTAGATCCTAAATTTAATCAATGTCTAGAGAGATAATTTGTATCGTAATTGTTTTTAATAAAATCTTCATTATCCATCATAGCAAGATGAAAATCTTTAGTCGTTTTAATACCCCCGACAATAAGCTCATTTAAAGCTACTTTCATTTTAGAGATAGCTTTATTGCGATCTTCTGCCCAAACTACAAGTTTTCCTATCATAGAATCATAATAAGGTGGCACAGAATAATCCTGATAGCAATGACTTTCCATTCTGACATTACGTCCAGCTGGAGCGATGTATTTTGTGATCTTACCTGGGCAAGGTAAAAAGGTTTGAGAATCTTCAGCTGTGATTCTACATTCTATAGAATGTCCTTTAAGAACAATATCCTCTTGTTTTGGCAATGTATAACCCTCCGCAACTCTAATCATTTGCTCAATAATATCAATACCACTAACCATTTCACTCACGCAATGTTCAACCTGCAAACGTGTATTCATTTCTATAAAATAAAAATCTAAATTTTTATCCACCAAAAACTCAAAAGTTCCTGCTCCTTCATAACCAATCGCTTTAGCCGCCTTAATTGCGGTTTCATGAAGTCTTGAACGTGTTTTTTCATCAAGTAAAATTGCTGGAGACTCTTCAATTAATTTTTGATGGCGTCTTTGCATAGAGCAGTCTCTTTCTCCTATGTGGATCACATTTCCAAAACTATCTCCGATCACTTGCACTTCTATATGGCGTGGATTTTGGATATATTTTTCCATATACATAGTGCCATCTCCGAAAGCCGTCATCGCTTCACTTTCAGCAGACCAATAAGCTTTCTCAAGATCCTTTTCATTTTCAACAACCCTCATCCCGCGGCCACCACCACCCGCTGCAGCTTTTAAAATCACAGGATAACCGATTTCTTTAGCAAGTTTTTTAGCCGCTTCAGCACCTGCTAAAGCTCCATCACTTCCTGGAATTACCGGCACACCTGCTCTTTGCATCACTTGTTTTGCTTTACTTTTATCACTCATTAAATTCATAGCCTCTACGGAAGGACCTATAAATTTAATATTATGTTTAGTGCAAATTTCAACAAAATTTTGATTTTCGCTTAAAAAACCATAACCTGGAAAAATGGCATCTGCTTCAGCAATTTCAGCTGCAGTAATAATAGCTGGAATATTTAAATAGCTTTCAGAGCTTCTTGCCTTTCCTATACAAATACTCGCATCAGCATATTTTAAATATAAAGCATCCTTATCCGCTTCAGAATACACACAAATCGCTTTTTTACCCATTTCTTTAATGGTTCTTAAAGCTCTTAAAGCAATCTCTCCCCTATTGGCTATTAAAACGCTTTTAATTTCCATAATTATAATTTCTCCACTGTAAATAAAGGCATACCAAATTCTACAGGCTGTCCATCAGCAACTAAAATTTCTACAATTTTACAATCAAATTCAGCCTCAATTTCATTCATAATCTTCATAGCTTCAATAATAGCAATCGCATCGCCTTTTTTTACAGTACTACCCACTTTTACAAATGGAGCAGCACCTGGGCTTGGAGCTTGATAAAATGTCCCTACCATAGGGCTATTAATGGTTGGATTATTGGATTTTGTATGATTAGAAGAATGTGTTTCATTCACAACATTCACATTGATAGGTTGTGGAGCTGGAGTCGTAGGACAAACCGGTGCTGGAATATCACAACACATATCCCTTTCAAGTTCAATTTCAAAACCATCTTGTTCTTTAATCTTAATTTTACTGATATTAGCTTCTGCAAATAAATTGACTAATTCTTTAATCTCTTCTTTTGTCATAAATTTCTCCTGATTTTAAGAACTTAATCTAGTATTATATTGAAAAACTTAAAATTTAACTTTAAAAAAACAAAAAATTCCTAAAAATATAAAAAAATAAGCTATAATCTCTTAAAAGAATTTAATTAAGGTTAAATATGGGTTTAAAAGCGGATAATTGGATCAGAAAAATGGCACTTGAGCATAAAATGATCGAGCCATTTTGTGAAGCAAATATAGGCAAAGGGGTTGTAAGCTACGGACTTTCAAGCTATGGGTATGATATACGCGTGGGACGTGAGTTTAAAATTTTTACTAATGTTAATTCTACAGTGGTTGATCCTAAAAATTTTTTAGAGGAAAATGTGGTTGATTTTGTAGGTGATGAATGCATCGTTCCGGCTAATTCTTTTGCATTAGCAAGAACAATAGAGTATTTTAAAATGCCTGATGATGTTTTGGCCATTTGTCTTGGCAAAAGCACTTATGCAAGATGTGGAATTATAGTCAATGTAACCCCATTTGAGCCTGGCTTTGAAGGGCATATCACCATAGAAATTTCAAACACTACTCCTTTACCTGCTAAAATTTATGCCAATGAAGGCATAGCCCAAGTTTTATTTTTGCAAGGTGATGAAGCGTGTGATACAACTTATCGCGATAAAAAAGGTAAATACCAAGCCCAAACAGGTATAACCTTGCCTAGAATTTTAAAATAAATTTTATGGAACATTTATTGCTTAAAATTCTTAAAAAACTATTGAAATAAAAATATTTATAAAGGAGGATAAATGTTTAACGGAAAAAATATTCTTATAACAGGTGGAACAGGGAGCTTTGGAAAGGCTTATACTAAAATTTTACTCCAAAATTACAAGCCGAATAAAATCATTATTTTTTCAAGAGATGAATTAAAACAATTTGAAATGGCAATATCTTTTAATCAGCCTTGTATGCGATATTTTATAGGCGATGTAAGGGATAAAGAAAGACTAAGTTATGCTATGAATGATGTTGATTTTGTTATCCATGCAGCTGCTATGAAACATGTTCCTGTGGCTGAATATAATCCTATGGAATGTATAAAAACTAATATTAACGGTGCGCAAAATGTTATCGATGCTTGTTTAGAAAATAATGTTGAAAAATGTATCGCACTCTCTACAGATAAAGCATGCAATCCGGTTAATTTATATGGTGCAACCAAGCTTGCAAGTGATAAGCTTTTTGTTGCAGCTAACAATATCGCGGGAAATAAAAATACAAAATTTAGCGTTGCTAGATATGGAAATGTCGTAGGCTCTAGAGGCTCTGTAGTGCCATTTTTTAAAAAGCTGATTAAAGAAGGTGCTAAAGAATTGCCTATTACGGATGAGAGAATGACAAGATTTTGGATCAGCCTTGAAGATGGGGTTAAATTCGTTTTAAACAATTTTGAAATTATGCATGGTGGAGAAGTTTTTGTTCCAAAGATTCCATCAATGAAAATTACAGATTTAGCCCACGCCTTAGCACCTGATTTGAAAACAAAAATTATAGGCATTAGACCTGGAGAAAAACTGCATGAAACAATGATTTCAAGCGATGATAGCCATTTAACTTATGAATTTAACAAATACTATGTCATTAGCCCAAGTATTCAATTTACAAATGTTAAAAGTGATTTTAGTGTTAATGCTAAAGGAGAAAAAGGACAAAAAGTTAAAGATGGTTTTTCTTATAGCTCAGATAACAATAAAGAATGGGTGAGTGAAAAAGATCTTTTAGATATCATCGATCATACGGAATTTGAATAATGCTTACCTATTCTCATCAAAATATCGATCAAAGCGACATTGAAGCGGTTATTGATGCCTTAAAGGGAGAAATTTTAACCGGTGGAAAAAAGGTTGAAGAATTTGAACAAGCTTTATGTGAGTATGTGGGTGTAAAATATGCTTGTGTTTTAAATTCTGCCACCTCAGCTTTGCATCTAGCCTATAGCGCTTTAAATGTAAAAAATAAAACCGTTCTTACCACACCTCTTACTTTTGCGGCAACAGCTAATGCCGCTCTAATGGCTGAAGCAAAGATTGAATTTATCGATATTAAAAGCGATGGCAATATCGATGAAAAAAAAATAGAACAAAGATTAAAAACAAAAAGCGATGATATAGAGGCGATTTGCGTTGTTGATTATGCGGGCAATAGTGTCGAAATGGATGAAATTTATAAGCTTTGTAAAGATTATAATATTCCCTTAATCGATGATGCAAGTCACGCCTTAGGGGCTTATTATAAAGGCGAAAAAGTCGGTAAAAAAGCCGATTTAAGCATTTTTTCTTTTCATCCAGTAAAACCTATCACTACCTTTGAAGGCGGTGCTGTTGTAAGTGACAATGAAGAGCTTATAAAAAAAATCAAACTTTTAAGAAGTCATGGCATAGTTAAAAAAAGACTTTGGAATAGCGATATGATCGATCTTGGTTATAATTACCGCTTAAGTGATGTCGCTTGTGCTTTGGGGATCAATCAACTTAAAAAATTAGACCACAATTTAGAAAAACGAGAGGAAATTGCCCAATTTTACGATAAAGAATTTGAAAGAAATCCTTATTTTTCTACTATTAAAATCAAAGATTATAAAAAAAGCTCAAGGCATTTGTATCCTATTTTGCTTTTTCCTGAATTTTATTGCCAAAAAGAAGATATTTTTAAAGCTTTACTAGATAAAGGTATTGGTGTGCAGGTGCATTACAAACCTACTTATGAATTTAGTTTTTATCAAAAACTTTTAGGACAAATAAGACTTGAAAATGCGGATAATTTTTACAAAGCAGAACTTAGCATCCCTTGTCATCAAGAAATGAATTTACAAGATGCTAAATTCGTAAAAGATACTTTGTTTGATATACTTGAAAAAACTAAAAAGGGATATTGTGGATAACCTTGATTTTAGAAGTGCTGATTTTGAAGATACTGGCAAAGCGATGTATGAACTCGCTAAAGAACTTTTCCCAATCTGCAGAAGTATAACAGGACAAGGCTTTAGAGATAGTTTGCAAATTTTAAATGATGCTCTGGGGGGGGGTATTTTACAAATTCACTCCATTAAAAGTGGAACAAAAGTTTTTGACTGGATAATTCCACCTGAATGGCATATAAAAGATGCCTATATCATCACTCCTAATGGAGAAAAAATTTGTGATTTTAAAAAGCATAATTTGCATGTTTTAAACTACAGCGAAGGTATCGATAAAGAAATAGAACTTAATGAATTGCAAAATCATCTTTACTCACTTGAAGAAAAACCTGATGCTATTCCTTATGTAACGAGTTATTATAAAAAGCGTTGGGGATTTTGCATCACACACAATGAAAGAAAAAAACTCAAACAAGGAAAATACCGCGTTTTTGTTGATGCTAAGCACGATGAAAATGGTATTTTAAATTACGCAGATTTTATCATCCCTAGCACCCAAGACTCTAAAGAAGAGATTTTAATCTCTTCTTATCTTTGTCATCCATCAATGGCAAATAATGAATTAAGTGGTCCAATAGTAGCAATCTATCTTGCTAAATGGCTTTTAAATTTAAAAAAAAGAAAATATAATTATCGTTTTGTCATCATCCCTGAAACCATAGGCTCTATCGTTTATATCCATAAACATTTAAAACATTTACAAAAACACACTAAGGCAGGTTTTGTGCTCTCTTGCTTAGGCGATGATGACGCTTATTCACTCGTGCGCTCACCTTCTAAAAACACCCTTTCAGATAAAGTTGCTTTGCACACTTTAAAAAATAAAGAAAATTTTAAAGAATATAGCTTTTTATACCGCGGATCTGATGAAAGACAATACAATGCCCCTCTTGTGAATTTAGGTGTTGTTGGAGTTTGTCGCACAAGATATAGTGATTATAGTGGATATCATAATTCCGAAGATGATTTAAATTTCATCAGTCCTAAAGGTTTAATGGGTGGGCTTAAAGCCATGCAAGAAATCATTTTAAATCTAGAAATCAATGAAATTTATGAAAATACGATTTTTTGCGAACCCAATCTTGGAAAACGAGGGCTTTATCATACACTAAGCACAGCCAATGATATCCCCTTAGCTTGTAATTTTCTAGCTTATTGTGATGGTAAAAATGATATCATCGATATCGCTGAAATTTTAAATATGCAAGCTTACGAATTTAAAGATCTTTTGGAGAAAATATTAGAATTTAAGCTTTTGAAAACATCAAATATGAAGACTTGATTTACATCTAAAGGAACTCTTATGAAAGATTTATTTAAATATCAAGATAAAAAATATACCCAAGATGATCTGATTAAAACCCTATATAATTTAGGCGTAAAAAAAGGTGATATTATCTGTGTTCACAATGAAATTTATAGTTTTGGTATACCGCTTTTACCTATTAAAGATTTTTTAAATGCTCTGATAGAATGTCTATTTGAAGCTATAGGAGAAAATGGAACCTTGATTATGCCTACTTTTACCTATAGTTTTTGCAATAATGAAGTTTATGATAAGTTAAATTCAAAATGCACAGTAGGAGCTTTAGGAGAATTTTTTAGAAAACAAGCTGGGGTAAAAAGAACCAATGATCCTATTTTTTCCTTTGCGATTAAAGGTGCTAAAGAAGATTTATTTTTAAATCAAGAACAAGAATCTTGTTTTGATGAAAATTGCCTTTATGCTATTCTTGTAAAAAATAAGGGTAAAATTTTAAATTTTGGAAATAAAGATTGTTTTACCTTTGCACATTACCCTATGGAAAAAGTTGGGGTTGATTATAGGTATTTTAAAGAATTTAAGGGCTTAATTATTAATGAAAAAGGCCAAAGTTATCACAAAAGCATTCAATATTATGTAAGAGAGCTTGATGCTTATGAAACGGATGAAAAAATCATAAAATTTTTAGAAAACAAATCTTATTTTAATAAAATAGCCTTTGGTGGAACTTTTTTAAATCTGATTGATGCTCAAGCGTTTTATGAAGATTTGATTCAAGCTTATAAACAGGATGGTCATATTTTTAGAGCTAATTAATACAAAGCTCTGCCACCATCCATAACAATGCTTTGCCCACTCATCCAAGCACTTAAAGGACTGAGTAAAAAAACACATAGATTGGCAATATCATCTTCTTTGCCCACACCCAAAGGATATAATTTTTCAAGCTCTAGATTATAATCATCACTTCGGATGCTAGAAGCCTTATGAGTCATTTCTGTATCAACATGAGCAGGCAAGATGCTATTAATCCTAAAGTTAAATTTCGCAAAATCTTTCACTAGACTAGTAGCAAGGGTATCAAGAGCACCTTTTGAAGCATCATAAACACTCATTGAAGATATACTCATTTTTAAAGAAGCCGAGCTGATTAAAACGGTGCTTAAATTTTCTGATTTTCTTTTATCATAAAGACATTTTAACAATTCTAAGCAACTAAAAAAATTTACATCAAATACTTTTTTCGCCTCTTCTATATCAATCATTCTTAGAGGTTTAACGCATGAAGTTCCAGAAAAATAAGCCATAGCGTTAATTTTTCCATACTCTTTTACAATATCATCTACCAAATTTTTAATCCCATCTTGAGCATAAAAATCATAAATTTTATATTCTAAATTTTTACATTCTTTTTGCAATTGCTTTAAATTTTCTTCACGTCTTGCTATAGCTATAACTTTAGCCCCAAGAGAATCTAAAATTTTACATGTTTGTTTGCCTAAGCCACTACTTGCCCCCGCAATTAAACAAATTTTATCTTTTAAATGAAAAAAATCTTCTCTCATTTTTCCTCCTTCATTGCCTTTTCATATTGTTCATGGAAATATAAAATCCTTTTTTCTAAATTTTTAGCATAGTGAAATTTTAAATCATCCAAAAATAAACTTCCTTGCACCAAATTAGTCGCTTGTGCATCTTCTTTAAAAATCGTTTTATTCATCGATACAACCTCATTTGCAAAAAGCTCAACATCATGCTTTGCTTTTGCTATATAATTTCTTGAAATAAAATGCGTTTTATTGAAAGTGTGAGGAAAATAATGTTGTATAGAATAAGCATAACCAAAAGTAGAACTAATGATAGTAAATGGAAACAAATGATAAGAAAAATATTTATCCTCAAAGTAATTATCCTCTAAAAAAATAGCTTGATTTCTTTTTAATTTAGAATAAATTTTTTCATCTTTAATTTTTCCACAAGTTTTAGAATTAAAACCTATAAATTTTGGATTGTCTTCTAAATTTAAAATTCCTAAAGATTTTGGGTGTACACAGCCTACATGATAAACCTCTAAACTATTTTCTATACCCACTTTCCAATTAGAATGATAATTAATTGGAGCGTTAAGACCATTAAAACGATCAATGCTTTTACTGATTTGTTCTAATTCTTCATAAAAGCCTTTAAGTTGTTCTTTTAAATCGTATTTTGGATTATGAGAAAAAAAGATAAAATCTCCGCAAAATGCAAGTTTAAGCTTAAAAAGATCGATCTTTTCATTTTCATCAAATTCGCTTTTCATCGCAATAGAAAGTTTTTGATTTTTATAAGTCCAATGATGATAAAAACATTTTATTTCTCCATTGGATTTGAAAATACTTTCATTATTTCCAAAATTTAAAAGTTTAGCTCCACGATGAGGACAAATATTATAAAAAGCGACAATACTACCTTTATCATTATAAATTACGACTTCAAAGTCATAAATTCTTAAGATAATATAATCTTTATCATTTTTAATTTCTTCCTTATGGCAACCAAAAATCCAAAATTTTTTATATAAATTTTCACATTCTAATTTTTCAGTGTCAAAATGGATATAATCATTAACTTGTTTCATCTTTTTTCCAATTCATTATTTTTTATAAATTAAACTACAAGAACAATCCAAATTTTCTAAGATGCAAGTTCCTATAGAAAAGCCGACTCCAAAACCCATAAGCATCACATTTTTATAATCTTGATCCTTAGTATCGCTGATAAGTAAAGGGATAGAATTTGAACTTGTATTTCCAAAATTTTTCATATTATTTGGAAGCTTTCCTTGAACGCCTAGTTTTTCCTCTAAATAAGAAAGCAAAAAAGTATTAGCCTGATGAAAATACAATTTAGTAAGTTCTTCTTTTTTTAAAGAAGCAAACTCTAGTATTTTTTTAAATTCTAAAGGCAAGTGTTTAAGGGTAAAATCAAAGACTTCAACCCCTTTCATTTGCATATACCCCCCCCCATAAGGAGCTATGATGCAATCATATCCTTCACCCAAAGTCTTAAAACAAAAATAGCTCTGACAAGCTTTGTTTTCAATCGCAGTACAACTTACACCATCTCCAAAAAGAAAAGCAGTGTCTCTAGTATTGAAATCCACCACACCACTACTTATATCACCAGCAAAAAGTAAGACTCGTTTTAAGCCATTAATGATATAATTATAAGCGATATTGAGCCCATAAACATAGCCACTACAACCCAAATTCACATCAAAAGCTAAGAAATTATCCTTCCTTAATCCCAAAACTCCCTGTAAATAACAAGCCATAGCAGGAAAGCGAAATTCATTGCTTTGAGAAACCACTATAATAGCATCAATACTATCTTTACCCCAAGAAAGAGTTTTTAAGGTTTCATCAGCTGCCATTAAATACAAATCACTGATTTTTTCTTTATCTTTATTAAGAATATATCTTTGCTCAACGCCGATTTGTTTAATGATCTTTTTCTTATCTTTTTCATCAAAATTGTCAATTTGAGAATTTACAATTTTTTTGCTTGGAACAACAGAACAAATGTGTGCTATATTTCCTTGATGAAATTTTTGCATACTCAAGCTCTAAATTAATCAATTTTAGCTAATTTTAAAACATCTGACACAGTTTTCAAACTAGCGATTTGATCTGAAGTAATATTCATTTGCAATTTTGTATCAAAAAGAGTCATTAAACTCAAAAAAGCCAAACTATCCCAATCTTCAAAATCAGCCAAAACACTATCCTCTTCTAGCATTCCTTCATCTATCATCAAAATTTCTTCTAGCGCTTTAAACATTTCTTGTTTATTCATTTTTATTTATCCTCCTAATTAAATTAAGCAAACAATAATTCGCTTTTAAAATCAAGTTTGTTAAAAAAAACAACTCCTATAGATAAACCTACTCCAAAACCAGCCATAATTACATTTGATTTTTGATAAGATTTTTCTTCTGCTAGCAAAATTGCTATGGAAGCACAAGAGGTATTTCCATAGGCCTTGATATTGATCGGAAATGACTCATCTTTAATCTTTAACTTTTCTTTTATTTGCTCTAAAGCATAATAATTTGCTTGATGAAGAAAAAAACTATTAATATTTTCGATTTCTAAATTTTTTAATTTTAATAGTTTTAAAATAACCTCTGGAACATTTCTATAAGTAAAATTAAAAACCTCCAAACCCTCCATTTCCATACAAGATTTGATATTGATATTTCCATCTTCATCTTCATACTCTTTAAAAGAGTCTTCACGCATAGGATACGCACTTCCACCATGCGGAACAATGATAGCGTTTCTTCCCGATCCATCGGTTTCAAATATAAAATCAGCCTCAAAACCTGAAGCATATTCTAAGGCTGTACAACTAGCTGCATCACTAAACAAAAAGGCTATGGATCTATTTTTAGGATAGACAAAATCATTTATAGGATCTCCTACAAAAAGTAAAATTTTATCACAATTTTCGCTTAAATGACTCATGGCGCAAAAAAGTCCATAAACATATCCTGAACATCCCATTACCACATCATAAGCGAAACAATCCTTACTTAATCCTAATTCATCTTGTAATAAAACCGCTGTAGAAGGAAATCTATATTCGTGATTTTGCGAAACAACGATCACCCCTTTGATTTCTTCTTTTTTCCAGCCCAATTTTTCGATGGTCTGCAAACCTGCCTTTTTATAAAGACTCATCATGGTTTCATTAGCATCTCTATCTAAAACATAACGCTCCTTAATCCCCGAAAGACGAATTATTTTATTTTTAGTTTTTTCATCAAAATAGGGATTTTCTATATTTTGAACTTTTTTAGAAGGAAAGATCCCACACACATAAGAAATTTTTTTATCTTTTAGTTTCATATAAATTTTCCTAACTCTAATAAATCTTTTATTGTTTTCTTTTTTTTCACTTCCATAGGAAAAACTTCTATATTTAATTTTTTTTCAAAAAACATAGAAATTTCTAAAGCCGCTATGCTATCAAAATCCGGAAAAGAATTAAGTTCAGTTTCTTCTTTTAAATTATCCTCATCCGTCATTAAAATTTCAGCAATGGCTTTTAAAAATTCTTTTTTATCCATAAAAATCTCCAAAATTAAATATTAAAATAACAAAATCGTCATATAAAAAAATAATATTAACTTTACTCACGTAAAAATATTTTAACATAATTTTGCAATTTTTTGTTATAATAAATTTATTAGATATTATTAAAAATTATTGATTTTTTTAAGGAAACTTAAATGCAAAAATTTTATGAAATTTTAGAAAATATTTTAGAAACAAAAGTCGATGAAACTACCGATGTAAGTATGCAAAATTGCCCTTCTTGGAATTCTTTAGCCCATATTGATATCATCATGAGTTTAGAAGAAGAATTTGATATTAAATTTGACAAAGAAAAACTTACTAAGCTGAATTCACAAAAAATTCTTTTAGATGAAATACAAAAGCTAAAAAAATGACCAAAATTTCTCAAAACAATTTAGAAATTTTTGCAAAACTTAGTGGAGATTTTAATCCTATTCACCTTGATGAAGAATTTGGAAAAAATAGCTATTTTGGTGGTCAAATTGTTTATGGAATTTATCAAGTTTTTTTAATATTAGAGCATTTTTTAAAAAATAACAAAATAACAAAAACTATTAAAATTCAAAATTTAAAGGCTAATTTTATCAATCCACTTTTTAAAAATTCAAAATTTAAGATTAAAAATATTTCAAATAAAAGTCTTATAAAATATGAAATCATTAGTGAAGATAAAATTTTAAGCAAAATTGAATTTGAATTTTTAAATGATGAAAATCAAATTTCTTATGAAAATTTATCATTTTCAAAATATGATGCGATTTTAAGTCCCAAATTAAAAGGAGAAAATCTAAAAGAAAAACTTGTATGTGATTTACAAACCTTAAAAAAGATTTTTCCTTTGTGTTCTTTATATCTTCATGCCCAAAATATAGTTGTTTTACTTGCTAGTACTCGCATAGTTGGTATGAAAATCCCAGGATTTCATAGTATATATTCTAATTTAAATTTGGATTTTTCAAGGACAAATGAAGAACAAACATTGAGCTATAATTATGAAAAACACCACTCAATTGACTGTTTTTTAATTAACATTTTAAGCCCTTGTAAAGGAAATATTAAAGCCTTTATTCGACCAAAACTCATAGAAAATTTAAACTTTGAAAAACTTTCTTTAAAATATCAAGATATTTTCAAAACTCAAAAATTTAAAGATCAAAAAGCATTGGTTATAGGAGCTAGCAATGGACTTGGCAATACTTGCGCCAAAATTTTAGCCTTAGGAGGGGCTAAAATTTTGGCCACTTATCACAGCAAAAAAATACACGAAGATATTTTAAATTGTAAATTTATAAAATATGATGTTTTAAAACCTAGTAAAATTTCTGTAGAAAAGATTAAAAAATTTAATCCCACTCATATTTATTATTTTGCAACGCCAAAAATTTCAGTACAAAATAATCACTTAAGCCGCGATATATTGATTCAATTTTTAGATTATTATATTTTTGGACTCGATAAAATTTTAAATTTCACTCAGCCTTACAGTATCACTTCTTCTTCTTCTTCTTTTATTGAAGATTTGCCTTTGGATATGAAAGAATATAGCATCGCTAAAGCCGCTATGGAAATTTATATGCAATATCTTAAAAAAACAAAAAATATAGAGGTTAATACACCAAGATTTCCAAGAGCAAAAACCAATCAAACTTTAAGTTTAATACCGCAAGATTTAAAAGAAACTGATGAGCTTATCATATCAATGCTATCAAAGGAGATAAAATGAATCTATTTTCACACAATTTAAAACGCAATGAACTCATAAAATATAGCAAAGAGTTGGATTTTAGCAAAAGTCAAGAAATTATTATAAATATCCATAGAAATCATGCTTTTGAAGGTATATCAAGCGTCATTGCTCCTTTTTTGCATTTTTCAAATCTACAAACAAAATTTAATTTCAGTGCTTATGATGATAGTTTTAATTTTACGGGGGGGGGGGATTGCCCAAAAAGCTGATTTAGAAATTCTATGGGTTGATTTAAATCGTTATGATGTCAATGCGCAAGACTTTTTTAAAGAAAAAATCTTAGAATTAAAAAATATATCTCACAGTCCTATTTTATGTATTTTTCTAGGAGAAAATATAAATTTAGAAATTCCGAATTGTCAAATTTTTAGCGCAGAAAAACTCTTAAAAGATTATTTTAATCTAGAAGATATTTTAGATCTTGAAAAAGAAGAAATGAGTGGCACAAAACTAAATAATAAAGCTTTGATTTATTTAGCTCAAATTTTAGGGCTTAGTCTTATTCCGGCTTTATTAAAACCTGCTTTAAAAGCCATTGTTTTAGATCTTGATAATACTTTATATAAGGGCGTTTTAGGAGAAGATGGTATAGAAAATCTTAAAATTACCCCTGTGCATAAAAATTTACAAGAAAAAATTCAAGATTTTAAAAAACAAGGATTTTTACTTGCATTAGCTTCCAAAAATGAAGAAAATGACGCTAAGAAACTTTTTGAAACAAGAAAAGATTTTATTTTAAAATGGGATGATTTTGATGCAAAAATGATCAATTGGGAAAGCAAAGGTGAAAACATTGTAAAAATAGCAAAAAAATTTAATATAGGTGCCGATGCTATGCTTTTTATCGATGATAATATTGCTGAACTTGAAAATGTCAAATACACAGGGGTTAAAACACTTTTAGCCGATGAAAATATACTGTCTAAAATCAAACTTTACCCTAACCTTCTTAAATTTCAAAATACCCAAGAAGATAAAATCCGAGCCAAAGATATAGCGGCTAATGCTCTAAGGGAAGAGCTTAAAACCTTAAGTGATGAAGAATATTTCAAAAATCTAAAAATATGTTTAAAATTTAGCAAAAATGACACGCAAAATATTACTCGCATTAGTGAATTATTGGGCAAAACAAATCAGTTTATCGCTAATTATACACGTTTAAATTTAGAAGAGGTTGCAAACTATATGAAAAAATCACTCATTATAAATATAAGCATGAGTGATAAATTAAGCGATAGTGGGATTATTGCTATTTTTCTTTTTTCTTTGGAACAAAATAAAATATTTATAGATGATCTTTGTATATCTTGTAGAGCCTTAGGACGCAAACTTGAAGAAAGGATGTTTTTCAAAGCCTTTGAAATGGCTATAAATTTCTTTAACATCTCGAAAAATATCCCAGTAACTCTTTATTATAAAAAAGGTGATCGAAATACTCCTTTTTTAAATTTTTTGGAAAAAATATCCCATGAGATAAAAGAAAATCAAGCTTTAATTGATTTCAAAGAATTGAATTTTCAAGGATTAGCAATTTTTGAAAGTTGATAATCCTTATTCTTAACTACTCAATATTTTATATAAATTTTAAAGAAGTTTAAGATAAAATAAAAAACTTTAGAAAAAATTCACATCGTTTATTAAAGGAAAATC
>NZ_JACHTP010000017.1:0-40411 GCF_020135855.1 Campylobacter sp. B0100352/1 | reverse complement strand
TTTTTATGGATATATGTATTTTTATAAATAGTGTATTTTATATTTCTTTTTGCAAATTTTCGCTTTTTTCTAAAACTGCAAAATACTCCATTTCAAGTGTTTCCAACTCTTCTTGTGCCTTTTGCAACTCTTCATAAAGTTTATTAATACCGATATTTTGATAAACACTAGGATTTGACAAATCTTTATTTAATTGCTCAATTTGTTTTTCAATGATTTCTATTTTTTCTGGATGATGGTTTAAAATTTCATTTTCTTTATAGCTTAATTTTTGGCTTTTTTTCTCTTTTTGATTGCTGTTTGAAATTGAATTTTCAAGACTTAAGGTAAAATTATCAAATTCGTGCAATTCTTTTTCATTTTCAAGATATTCCGTATAAAGAGTATGTAAAATATTGATCGAAGAATTTCCCTCAAAAGCATAAATTTTATTCGCTATTTTATCAACAAAATACCTATCATGAGATACAAATAAAATCGCTCCCTCAAAATTTAACAAATACTCTTCTAAAATATTAATCGTTGAGATATCTAAATCATTGGTTGGCTCATCAAGCACTAAAATATCATAAGTTTGAGTAAAAAGTAAAGCCAAAGCTACTCGATTTTTTTCTCCTCCACTTAATACAGAAACACTTTTATCTAAAAATTCTTTAGGAAATAAAAAATTTTTCAAATATCCATAAACATGCATATTTTTATCTCTTACTTGAACTCTATCTCCACCATTAGGACAAAAAATTTCAAGCAAGGTTTTATCTGAATTTACCAAATTTCTAGCTTGATCAAAATACCCTATCTTAATTTCCCCTCTTTTAATCTCTCCGCTATCTTGCTTAATTTGCCCTAAAAGCATTTTTAAAAAAGTAGATTTTCCACAACCATTTTTTCCCACTATAGCTATACGCTCTCCTTGTAAAATACGGGCTGAAAAATCTCTAAAAAGCATTTTATCTTCTATACTTTTACTCACATTCTTAATCTCAAATAACATTTTTTTTCGGTTCATTACCTTATCAGCATTAAAATTAAGCGTAGATCTTGAAATTTCAAGTCTCAAACGTTTTATAGCCCCTGGATTTTTTTTAGCCTCTTCTCGCATTCTTAAAATGCGCTCTTTTCTTCCCTCATTTCTTTTTAGCCTTGCTTTAACACCGCGTCTTAACCATTCTTCTTCACTTTTTAACTGCTTTAATAAAGTCTCATGACTCTTAGTAAGACTTTCTAAAATTTGTGCCTTTTTTTCAAGATAGTTTGCATATCCTCCTTTAAAAACACTTAATTTTCCATTTTCAATTTCCACACACTTATCAGCAATAGCATCAATAAAATAACGATCATGCGAAATAAAAATAACACACATTTTAGATTCTTTTAACAAGTCCTCTAAAAAACTCGTCATATAAACATCTAAATGATTTGTTGGCTCATCAAGCAATAAAATATCAGGATTTTTTAATATGAGTATGCAAAGCCCTACCCTGCGTATCTCACCGCCACTTAATGTACATACTAAACGATCAATGTATTTTAATAGATCAAATTCTTTTAAAACGCGATTTATCTTAGCTTCTATATTCCAAGCATCTTTGCTTTCTATCAAAGCCATAATCAAATCCATTTGTTTTAAATATTCTTTGTTTTCTGGATTTTGTTCTAATTTTAAATGGAGTTCTTCATATTCTTCTAAAGCGGTATAAATTTCTGAAAGCTCTTGTTTGATAGCATCCCTAACGCTTAAATTTGCATGAAAATCTACATTTTGAGAAAGCATTGCAATGCTTTTTCCATTTTGTCTTATAACGCGACCGCTATCTAAATTTAAGACACCAAAGAGTATCTTTAAAAAAGTGGATTTTCCTTCTCCATTTTTACCAATAATAGCTATTTTTTCGCCATCATTGGCACTAAAATTTGCTTCATTTAAAACTATTTTTTCATCAAATCTTTTATTCGCATCAATTAGATCAATAAGTGCCATTATAATACTTCCTAGAAAAATAAATCAATGAATAAGAAATAAATTAGAGCCAAATTTCTTTAGCTTGAGTGCTAATTTTATATTTTTTGAGTTCTTTAATAATTTCATCAATAAGTTCTTTATTGTCAGTATCTAAAAAAATTTCTGGACTACCGCTAGATTTTAATAAAAAGTATTTCACATCAAAAGATTTTAAAGTTTGCTTTAGACAAAATACTGAATAAATATCATTTTTATCTACAATGAGTTGATAATATTTGCTTTTTTCTTTTAAATCGCTAGTATCAACATCAACATAAAGATTAAATTGCTCTGCTGCAGGAGTGAAATTTTTGCTTGGCCACTTAGCAAGCTCTTCTTGCCAAGTAAAATCTTCATTATTTTTTTGCTGGCCTTCTTTTTCTATGCTTACATTATGAGCAAATTCAGGAATGAAATCTGAATTTGCTTTAAATTTAGAGATTAATACCAAAACCACTACAAATAAACTAAGCAATAATATGCTTAAAATGCCTATGGTTAGATATTTTTTTATCATTAAGCTAATTGATCTTTTATGATATCACCTAAAGTGATTTTATCATTATCATTTATTTCATTTAAAACTTCACGTTCTTTCATTTTAACTAAATTTTTAACACTTAAGCGAATTCTATTTTTCTTTTCATCGATGAAAACAATAGCTGCTTCAATTTCATCATCTATTTTCAAATTTTCTAAAGTTGAATTGCTAATATCTTCTTTATGAATAAGCGCATCAACATTTTGACTAAGCTCTACAAAAATACCAAAATCTTTAATATCGCGAATTCTACCTTTAACGATATCTCCAACTTTATGATTTTTAGCATATTCTTGAACTGGTGACTCACAAAGTTCTTTTGTACTAAGAGAAATCTTTTGATTTTCTGTATCTATTTTTATAATTTTTACCTTAACCTTGTCACCAACTTTAAATTTATCTTTACACTTATCGCTTCTTGACCAAGAGGCATCTTCATTATGCAATAATCCCTCAATCATACCAAGATTTATAAATGCTCCAAAAGCAGTTGTTAAAGTAACTTCGCCTTCTAAAACATCTGATAATTTATATTTTTTCAAAAATTCATCAAAAGGCTTTGAAAGTAAATTTCTCAAAGAAACTCTTAAACGTCTTTCATCGGAATTTATTTCAATAACTTCTACATCAATTTCTTGTCCCTTGCTTATATAATCTTTTGGGTTTTTAATATTTTTATCCCAAGAAATTTCACTGATGTGTAAAAATCCTTCAATATCATTGCCCAAATCCACAAAAGCTCCATAAGGCTCTATATTTGAAACGATAACTTTAATTGTATCGCCTACCTCAAGACTATCTTTTATTTCACTCCAAGGATCAGGCAAAGCTGCTTTAATAGATAATGAAAGGTGCTTACGTTCTTTATTGTAACTTATAACTTTAACTGGAACTTTATCGCCCTCTTTGTAAAAAAGACTTGGATTTACTGGACCCTTGTAAGAAATTTCACTATAATGAACCAATCCATCAATCCCACCTACATCAACAAACATACCATAAGTAGTAATTTTTTTAACTATGCCTTCAATCACTCCTTGTTCTTGAGCGATATTATTGATCAGTTCTTTACGTTTTTTTCTTTCATCATCTAAAGTTTTCTTTCGAGAAACAATGATGCTTTGTTCCTCATGATCGATTTTAATAATCTTCACTTTAAAGGTTTTACCTAAAACATTATTACTTTCCTTAAAACCATATTGAGATCTAGGTAAAAAGAATTCGATATCATTGTCATCAACAACAATAAGCCCGCCTTTATTTTTTCCAACTACTTTAACATTAAATATATTTTCAGAATCTTCTTCTTTGTAATTTTTAATAAATTCAATCGCTTTTTCTTTTCTCAAAGCCTTTTTATGGGACAATAAAGATCTTCCGCCATAATAACCTACTACAGCAACTTTGATCCTATCTCCAGTTTTAAACAATAATTGTCCATCGTCTTTTTGAATTTCAGCAAGTGGCAAAATTCCCTCGGATTTTTTACCTATATCAACATAAACTTCATCATTCTTGATCTCTACGATCACTCCTTCTGCCATTGCCTCTTCTTTTGATTTGTCAAAAGCATCTAAAAGTTGTCCAAAATCTTCTTCCTCGAAAAAATCATCCAAACCACTTTGAACTTTATTGTTCGCCTCAATCATCACTGTCCTTTAAAATAATTTTAAATTTCCTCATTCTAAATATTAAAAATTTAGCTTTTGTTAATTTTTTAAATTGTAGTTTTATTTAGCTTTTAAAAAAATAAAATATTGTGCTTTAATCAACAAAAGTTTTAATTTTAGCAATTACCTTATCTATAATCCAATCTGGAGTGCTAGCACCTGCACTAATTCCACAATGTTTTTTATCCAAAAACCATTCTTTTTTTAATTCTTCTTCTGTCTCAATAAGATAGCTATCTTCACAATGCATTTTTGCTATTAAAAAAAGTTGCTTAGTATTGGCCGAATTCTTACCACCTACAACCACTACCACATCGCTTTTTGCAGAAAGTTCTTTAATGGCATCTTGATTTTTAAATGTTGCATCGCAAATGGTATTAAAAACCCTAACTTCTTTAACCCTTAGCATTAAAAAATTAACTATTTCCATAAAATGTTCAGGTTTTTTAGTTGTTTGACTTACCACAGCAATCTTATTTGGCAACTTAATATTTTCAAGTTCTTTTTTATCTAAAACAACGTAAGCTTTTGTACTTACATAGCTTTTCACACCTTTCACCTCTGGATGATTTTCATCACCAAAAATAACGACTTCATAACCTTCATCACTCATGCGTTCGCAAATTTGCTGAGGCTTTGTTACAAAAGGACACGTTGCGTCAAAAATTTCAATGTTTCTTTTTTTTAGATCAGCCAAATCTTGCTTTGTGATACCATGAGTTCTTATAATGGCTTTTTTTTCATTACTTAATGCATTAATATCCTCTAAGGTTTTCACATTGAAATCTTTTTGCAAACGTAAAATTTCTTCATTGTTATGTATAAGTGGGCCTATAGTTGCAGCATCCTTAATTTGTTCAGCTTTTTTAATTGCTCTTTTTACCCCAAAACAAAAACCATAGTTCTTGGCTAATTCAATAATCAATTTTTACCCCTAATCTTTTTAAAATTTCTATAAAATTTGGAAAAGAAGTTTCAATGCATTCAAAATCATCAATTTCCATTCCGCAAATCATACCCAAAATAGCAAAACTCATAGCAATACGATGATCCTTATAACTTTTTATTTTAGCTTTATTTACTTTTCCACCTTCTATCTTAAAACCATCTTCAAATTCCTCAACCTTAACTCCGCAAAGCCTCAAATTTGAAACTATAGCATGAATTCTATCGCTTTCTTTAACTCTAAGCTCTTGTGCATTTTTAAGTATAGAAACCCCATTGGCTAAAGCAAAAGCGATAGCTAAAGCAGGAATTTCATCTATAAGCCACGCTATATTTTCTTTAAACTCAATTCCTTTCAGTTTGCTAAAACTCGCTTCAATCTCTCCTATACTCTCAAAATGATTTTGAGTGATTTTTATTTCTATTTTAGCTCCCATTTTTTGTAAAATTTTATAAGCTTCTATGCGAGTAGGATTTAACAAAACATTGCTTATTTTTATTTTTGAATTGGGGATAATTATTGCTGCAAGTACAAAATAAAAGGCTGAAGATGGATCGTTAGGAATTTCGATATCTTGTTCTTTTAGGGACTCTTTTAAATTTGATATTTCAATTTTTAAACCATCTTCACTTATTTTTAAAGGAGCACCCATTGCTTTTAACATATTCTCACTATGATTTCTACTCAATTTTGGTTCTTTAAATACAGAATTTCCATTTGCATTTAAAGCCGATAAAATCATAGCCGTTTTAACTTGAGCTGATGAAATTTGACTCTCGTGATTAAAAGAATATAATTTTTGTCCCTCTATGCAAATTGGCGCTAAATTTGCGTCCTCTCTGCCATAAATTTTTGCTCCGATATTTTTAAGAGGATTGCAAATTCTTTTCATAGGGCGGTTATTTAAAGATGTATCTCCGCTTAAGACAAAAAAACCAGAAATTCCTGATAAAAATCCTATCATTAAACGCATAAGAGTTCCAGAATTCCCGCAATATAATATATCCTTAGGGGATAAAATTTTTCTAGGCGGAATTATACTTACATTTGATCCATAAATCTTAACTTCAGCACCTAGCTTTTTTAAGATTTCGAGTGTGTTTAAAGTATCTTGAGCTAAGAGATAATTCTTAGCTTTATTTTCTTTTTTTGTTAAAAGAGAAAAGATCGCAAAACGATGAGAAATGCTTTTATCTGCTGCAATATCTGAAATTTCTATTTCAAAGCTATCAGATAAAGCATGAATAATCATCTTAAATCAAGACCCATTTCTTTTAATTTTTGTATAATCTTATCCATACTTTCTACAATTTGATTATCTTCTAAAGTTTTATTCATATCTCTAAAAACGAAGGCTATGGTTAAACTATAAAAATCTTTAAGGTTTTCATCGCTATATAAATCCACCAATCTAAAATTTTCAAGTATTTCTAAATTTAATTCTTCTATAGCTTTTTTAATACCCTCATACGCATATCCTTTAGGAACCAATACGCTAAGATCCCTATTTACAGCAGGAAATTTAGAATAATTTTTGGCAACCTTTTTCTCTTCTTTGATGAGATCTAAATTTAACTCACAAACATATGTTTTCATTAAGTCTTTTTCATTTTCTAATTTCAAATGCAAACGACCGATAAAACCTATATTTTTATCACCTATAAATATTTCTGCTTGCTCATAAGGACTTAAAAAACTATAATGAGAAAGCTTGAGTTTAAAATCACCGATAATGTTTTTAATATCTAAAAGAAAATCATAAAAATTCACAAATCTTGGTTTGGCCTTATTTGCGATTTTAGGCTCTTCTTTATAACCTGAATGCACAAAAGCGATTTTATTGATTTCCTCTGTGTCTTTAGAAAAAATAGATCCTGCTTCAAAAAGTTTAATGATTTTTTTTGAATTTTTTGTATTTAAGCTAACAGCATTTAAAAGATGATTTAACAAAGTCGTTCTTAAGGTATTTAACTCATTAGTTATCGGATTTAAAAGTTTTATTTTTACAGTATCAAATCCTAAATTTTCAAGCTCTTCGCTATTATCTAAAACATAGTGCAAACTTTCAAAATAGCCATTATTTACAGCATTTTTTCTTAATTCTAAAAGTTTTTTATAAGAAAAATAAGTTAAATTAAGACGATTTTTTCCTAAAAATTCTAAATTTTTAGAAACTATATTATTAATCCCTATCATCCTAACGATTTCTTCACAAATATCTGCCAAATTACTTACGTCTGGTCTATGTATTGGAACTTCAGCATTCATTAATTTATCATCTAAAAGTATTATTTTAAAACCTAATTTTTTCAAAATATTTAAGATATCATCCTTATCAATATCTTGGCCTATGATATTATTAATATGATCAATATTTATAGGTATGGTTAAAAGTTTTTTATCAAGTAAAACTTGCTGAGAGGAACTATATATACTTAAATTAGGATTTTGTTTAAGAATATTAAGTAAAAAATCCATTCCTAAATATAATTTAGGCTCACTCCCCCTAAAACTTCTATAAAAAATTTTTTCATCTTGTTTTTTATAATTTAACTTTGCATTAGCTATCACATTAGGATCTGTATAATTAGCTTCAATAATTACTAGCTTAGAAGTCTCTTTACATTTATATTCTTGCTCTTGATAAAAGCCGCTAATACTTAAAGTTTTATTTTGGCAAGAAATTTTTGTTTCTCCTAATTTTTCTTTACTCAAATTTAAAGTGATTTCCTCATTTTCTTTAGTAAAATCGCTTAAATCATAAGCATTAAACAAAACACCTGTTGAATGTATAACATAATTTAATAAATTTTGTATAGGATTATTTTCTAAATTTTCAATTTGAGCTAAACGTAAAGAAATGATCAAATCTAGTTGCAAATCATCTTTAATCTCTATAGCTCTGTAATTATAAAAACTATGTAAATCTTTTTGCGCATTAAGACGCAAAACTCTTCCTATACCTAACACATTTTCATTCTCTTTGAAAGACTTAAGCTCTTTTAAATTTAAATTAAAAGCTACGGCTAAATCTCGTGCTATGCCGTATATACTAAGGCAATCTCCCCTATTTGGAGTTAATTCAACCTCAATCAATACATCATTAAAAATTTCATAGGAATTTAACTCTTTTCCAAGTTCTAAAGTACCTATACTTTCATCTAAAACCATAATACCTTCATTAGTTTTACCAAAACCTAATTCTAAGCTTGAACAAAGCATACCATGAGAATCTACCCCTCTTAGCTTAGCATCTTTAATTTCCATCCCATTTGGCATACAAGCACCTTTAAGTGCCACAGCAACATATTGTCCTTGTTCTACATTTTTAGCACCACATACAATTTGCAAGATCTCATTTCCAACATCCACTTGACAAATGCTGAGTTTATCAGAATTTTCATGTTTTATTTTCTCTTTTACAAAACCCACTACAACTTTGCTAGGAACTTTTAAATTGCAAACTTTATCAACTTCAATACCTATAGAATTTAATTTAAAAACAATTTCTTCAGCGCTTATACTCTCAAGATCTAACCAATCACTTAACCAACTTTTAGTAATTATCATCTAAATTGCTCCAATAATCTTAAATCGCCTTCAAATAAAGATCTCAAATCAGGAATTTGGTGCAAAAGCATAGCAAAACGTTCCACCCCAAGACCAAAGGCATAACCACTTACATTTTTATAACCTATAAAATTAAATACATTAGGATCAACAATTCCACATCCTAAAACCTCTAACCATCCTGTTTGTTTGCATACCCTACAACCACTTCCTTTGCAAAATACGCAAGAAATATCCACTTCAGCTGAAGGTTCAGTGAAAGGAAAAAAACTAGGACGAAAGCGAATTTTTACGTCATCAAACATAAAATGTAAAAAATCTTCTAAAATACTTTTTAAGTGTGTAAAGCTTACTTTTTGCCCTTCTTCTACAACTAGTCCTTCTATTTGATGAAACATTGGAGTATGAGTTATATCAAAATCTCTTCTAAAAACCGCACCAGGTGCTATCATTCTAATAGGAGGTTTTTGGGTTAGCATCGTTCTAATTTGCACTGGTGAAGTTTGAGTTCTCAAAAGTCTTTTATCATCAAAATAAAAAGTATCTTGCATATCTCTAGCTGGATGAGATTTTGGTAAATTTAAAGCTTCAAAATTATGAAATTCATCCTCGATTAAAGGACCTTTTTCTATACTAAAATTCAAACTTAAAAAATATTCTATGATTTTATCCATAGTGCTCATTACAGGGTGCAAAGCACCTTTTGTCGTATTTTCATCAAAATAATTAAAATCAAGCACATCTTGTTTCATTTTTTCTTCAAGTGCAAGATTTTCTAAAATTTTAAATTTGGCCAAATAGGCTTTATTGAAAGCTTCTTTTTCTAAATTTAAAGTAGCAGCTAATTCTTTTTTAGCATCGCCTTCTAAATTTTTAAGTTTTGAAAAACTTTCTGTTAAAACACCTTTTTTGCCAAGAACTGAAATTCTAAGTGCCTCTAAATCATTTAAATTATTACACTCTTCAACTTGTTTAATAAAATTTTGCAATTTTTACCCCAATCAAAGTGAAATCTGATTTTAATTTTATTAAAAAGTATTTTAAATTCAGCATAAAAATTAAACTTTTAGAGATATAATTCTAAATTATTAATATTCAATGACAAGGAGAATGCATGCAAGAAAAAACAGTTTTTGAACTTATAGTTGAAGGTAAAATTCCATGCAATAAAGTACTTGAAAACAATGATTTTCTAGCTTTTCACGATATCGCTCCAAAAGCTCCTATTCATGTGCTTATTATTCCAAAAAAACATTTTAAAAATTTTCAAGAATTTGATCCAGAACTTATGGCAAAAATGACAAGCTTTATCCAAGAATTAGCCATATTGCTAAATATCCATGAAAGCGGGTATAAATTGATAACAAATTGTGGAAAAGATAGCGGACAAGAAGTGTTTCATTTGCATTTTCATATGCTTGGAGGTTTTACAACCCCACAAAAGCAATAAATTATTTTACCAAAGGCATCAACATCATCTCATGTAATTTATCATAAATTTCATTAGAGCATAGATGTTTTGCTAATTCTAAACCAAAAAGAATAGCTGTTGCAGGGCCTGCTGAAGTGATGATATTTTTATTTACAACTATAGCTTGATTAAGACGAGTACCGTTAAGTCCAATCTCACAACCTGGATAGCAGGTGAATTCATCCTTTAAAACTCCTGCAGCATCTAAAACTATAGGGGATGCACAAATAGCAGCGACAATTTTATTATTATCATGAAGTTTTTTAATGATATTTAAAATTTCATCTGATTGTTTAAGATTATTCATACCTTCATATCCACCCGCTAAAGCAATAGCGTCAAAATCCATATGCGTAATGTCTTTTAGCAAATAATCAGCCTTAATGATAACTCCGTGGGATCCTTTTACAAAAAGATCAGAATTTAAAGAAGCCGTGATTACTTCCAAATCCCCACCCACTTCTTTAGCACGTCTTAAAACATCAACTACGCTTATCAATTCAGTCTCTTCAAAACCTTGTGCCATTGGAACTAAAATTTTTTTACTCATCATCTCTCCTTGTTTTATATTTTTGAAATCTTTTTTCTTTTTCTTTAGCTTTTTCACTCATTTGACGATTAAAACCTATAATTAAAAAAATCATAAAAAAGACAAAAAAAGCTACAAAAATAAAATCTAAAATTGACATATATAAGCCCCCTTTAAAAATCCTAACATAATTTTATAAATATTTAAAGAAAAATCAAAGATAATTTTATAGAATTTAAGTTTTTGAGATTATTTTAAGGGGTGATTGATTTTGAATCAGAAAAATATCAGAATTTTTGTATTTCTTGTCATTATAATTTTATGGGCTTATTTTTCTTTTCCTATTGAAATTTTACAAATTAAAAATTCCAATGGAGAAATAAGCTATGGTTACACAGCTAATGCAAATGCATATTTAAAAAGCTATGGCATCACTCTTTTACTTACCGTTTGTGCCGTTTTTATTGGAATAATCGTTGGCTTTGGTTTAGCCATTTTAAGATTTTTTAATATTAAAGCCTTAAATTTTATTATCGATGAATATATTGATATTATTCGTGGAACCCCTGTTATTTTACAACTTATGATTTTTTCTTTTGTGATTTTAACTTTTATTGATAATCTATACGCAGCTATTTTCGCTTTAGGGCTAAATAGCTCTGCTTATATTGCAGAAATAGTTAGAAGTGGGATTAATAGCATAGACAAAGGGCAAATGGAGGCTGCTCGTGCTATGGGACTTGATTATCAAACCTCTATGAAAGAAATTATCCTTCCGCAAGCTATAAAAAATATTTTACCTGCCCTAGCAAATGAATTTATTTCTTTATTTAAAGAAACCTCCGTGGTTGGTTTTATCAGCGTCATTGATATTACCATGCAAAGTCAAAGCTTACAAGCAATTTTTTATAATCCTAAGCCTATTATATTTACAGGGTTAATTTATTATATCAGCGTTAAAATTTTCAGTTATTTTGCTAAAAAACTTGAAACTAGGATTAATAAAAATGATTAAAATAAAAAATTTACATAAAAAATATGGCAATTTAGAAGTTTTAAAAAATATCAATACTGAAATTTCACAAGGCGATATTATAGCTATTATAGGGCCAAGTGGAGGTGGAAAAAGTACTTTTTTACGTTGTATTAATAGACTAGAATTAGCCGACAGTGGGGAAATTTTTATCAAAGGTGAAAATATATTAGATCCTAAAACAGACATAAATAAAATACGCCAAAAAGTCAGCATGGTTTTTCAGCATTTTAATCTTTTTGCCAATAAAACCATTATGCAAAATTTATGCCTAGCCCCTGTAAAAACTAAAATTTTAAATCAAGAAGCAGCCATCAAAAAAGCTAGAAATTTACTTAAAAAAGTTGGACTTTGTGATAAAGAAGATGCTATGCCTCACCAACTTTCAGGTGGGCAAAAACAACGTATAGCTATTGCAAGAAGCTTGATGATGAATCCGGATGTTATTTTATTTGATGAACCCACTTCAGCACTCGATCCTGAAATGATAGGAGAAGTTTTAAGCATCATGAAAGATCTTGCAAAAGAAGGCTTAACTATGCTTGTAGTTACTCATGAAATGGGTTTTGCCAAAAACGTTGCCAATCGAATTTTCTTTATGGACAAAGGAAATATAGCAATTGATGACACCCCTAAAGAGGTCTTTGAACATCCAAAAAATGAAAGATTAAAAGAATTTTTAAATAAAGTTTTAAATCACTAAATTTAATCAGTATTTAATCAGTCTTGAAAATCAAGACTGATTAACTCCAGCATTCTGCATTTTTTATATTTAATTTAGACGCGCTAAAATGAGGATCCTTTTTTGCTTTTTGCTGAGTGTTAAAATCTTTTAATGTTTTATTTACAATAGCACCTAAAAGCAGTAAAGAAATAATATTTGTTGTCGCCATAAAAGCCATAGTAAGATCTGCTAAACTCCAAGCAAGTTTTAAATTCATCTGCGATCCTACAAATATCATAGCTACTGCACTTACTCTAAATAAATTCATCACAAACTTAGAATTTGTCAAATATTTTACATTAGTTTGCGCATAATAATAATTTCCAATCAATGATGTAATAGCAAAAAGAACGATAGCAATAGTAACAAAATGGATTCCAAAGCCGCCATAATATTCTCTCATAGCCTCTTGCACTAAAGGCATACCATCTCCAACATTACTTCCGTGAAAATTTAAATAAGCCATAGAAAAAAGCACTAAAAATCCAGAACTAGTACAAACGACAACATCGATCAATACTGAAAAAGATTGAATAATACCTTGTTTAACAGGATGACTAGTAAGAGCTGCTGCGGCTGCATTTGGTGCAGATCCCATCCCTGCTTCATTTGAGAAGAGTCCTCTTTTTATTCCTATAACCAAAACAGAACCAGCAAAACCGCCAAAAATTGCTTTAAAATCAAAAGCACTCAATAAAACCATATGAATTACAGAAGGAATTTTGTCAAAATTCATTAAAACAGCAATAATTGCAAGTAAAATATAAGCCATAGCCATAAAAGGAACAATTAAAGAGCTTATTTTGCCAATTTTTGTATGGTGAGAAAAAAACATCCAAGAACCAAAAATTGTTAAAACAATACCAATAACAATAGGCCAATAGCTTGAAGCAAATCCTGTTGTAGAATTTGGATTAAACATATCATAATATACTTTAAATGCAGATGTCATCGTTTGACTTTGCAAGCCATTAAAGCCATAAGCATAAGTAATAATCAATATAAAAGCGAAGAAAGATCCAAAAAAATGTGAACCCAAAGCTTTTCTTATGTAATAAGCAGGGCCTCCTTTAAAGCCACCTGTTTCATCTTTGGATTTATAAATTTGCGCTAAAGTACTTTCTGCAAACGCTGAAGCTCCGCCAAAAAACGCCATAATCCACATCCAAAATAAAGCTCCAGCACCCCCTGTTGTAAGTGCATACGAAATCCCTGCAATATTACCTATTCCAACTCTAGAAGCTGTTGATATCATCAAAGCTTGAAAAGGTGAAATATGTTCTTTAGAACCCTCACCATTTCTTTCTGTTAAAATTGAAAATACGGATTTAAGCATACGAAATTGCACAAAACCTGTCAAAAAACTGTAATAAATTCCGCAAACAATAAGCAAAATAACCATTATTGTATCTGTATAAGGAGTAATGTATCCTAAATAATTGATAATTTTTTCACTGAATGAAATATTTAAATTTTGTTCTCCCATGTGTATCCTTTCATCTTAATTTCAATTTACTTTAACATATTTTTGATGAAAAACACATTTACTTATGAAAAAATATAATAAAAAAATATAAATTTGTTACCCTAGGAAATAAAATATTTAAAATTTTGCCTTAAGGCCTCATAAGAAACAATACCAACACTAGTAGCTAAATTTAAACTTCTTCCACAAGATTTCATCGGAATAGTAATAGCATTTTGCCAATTAATTTGCATAAGTTCCATAGGCAAACCATAACTCTCACTTCCAAAAAATAAAAAATCATTTTCTTTAAATTTGGCATCAAAATATGGTTTTTTACTCTTTGTTGTAGCAAAAAAGAAACGATCTTTAAATTTTAAGTTTTGGTCTAAAAAAAGTTCCAAATTTTCCCAAATTATCGGCTCTAATTTTTCCCAATAATCAAGTCCTGCTCTACGAACAGCCTTTTGCGAAATATCAAAGACAATTGGCTTAATAATATGAAGTTTAAAACCTGCATTATAACACATCCTTCCTATACTTCCTGTATTCTGAGGAATTCTAGGATTAACTAAAACTATATTAAACATTACACCAAAATCCTTGGAATATCTGGATGAAGTTTAACTAAAATTTCATATGAAATTGTATTGAAAAAATCAGCCCAAATATTAGCATCATTAAAAACGCAAATTTCCTCGCCACAATCTTCACAAGAAAAACTATCCATCGAAATTTTGCCTAAAATATTTTTATGATTTGCTAAAGTCAAATTGCCTTTTCCATTGTAACGAAATAACCCATCAGCATAACCTAAATCATAAGTAGCAATTTTTATTTTTTTATCAGCACTAAAAGATCTACCATATCCTACGCTTTGACCGGAATTTAAAATTCTTTCGCTTAATTTATGAGCATAAAGACTTAAAATTTTTTCTAATTTTTCATCTCCGTAACCAAATTGAGCAATGCCTATTCTAAAAAACTCATCTTTAGGAATATCTTTAGCTCTAAACAAGGCCGCTGAATTAAAAGAATGAAAAATTAAATGATCATATTTTTTTTGTGCCAACATTTTGGCTTCATAGAACTTTTGTTTTTGAATAAAAAAACTTGCATCCAACTCATCAGCACTTGAAAAATGCGTAAATATTCCTTCTAAATTTAATCTCGCCTCATCAATTTTAAAAAAAGCATCCTCTATATTTTCTACAAAAATACCATTCCTGTGCATTCCTGTATCTATTTTAAGATGAATTCTTGTACCGATTTTATATTCTCTAACCTTAGAAATTTCATTTAAAGCGTATATAAATTGAGAATTTTCATTTCCGTTGGGTCTATGTGAAAGTATTAAAATATTTTTAAAGAAGTCTTGAATTTCGTAAGCTTCTTTTTCATTTTTAACCGCAACAAAATTAATACCGAATTTTTTAGGTATAGGAGCTAGTATTTTAGCTCCATGTCCATAAGCGTTATCTTTAAAAACACAAATTATTTTTGAAGGATCTTTAGTTTTTTCAATAATTTGTTTTAAATTATTCTCGTATGATTTTTGATTTAGTTTAATAACAGACATAAAATCATTGCTCTGCTAAAATTTTCATTTTTCCTTTATCGTTTAATTTAACATATAAGGTTTTATTTCCTTTAAATTGATAATTTTTAGTATAATAATCTTCATAAAAAGAAATTCTATATATAACTTCATTATTTAAATTTGGATAAGGGCTAATATTAATATCTGAAAATTTTATCTTTTTATTCTCTTTGCGAGAAAAAATAATTTTTTTCATAGAAGCAAATTGCTCAAATTTCATTTTATCAAAACGTTTAAATTCATTTTGATCATAAAATCCCAAATAAGAATCAATATTATTATTTGTCCAAGCGAATTTCCAAGCAAAAAGATCTGCAAACAAAGAAGCAATCTCTTCTTTTTTTGCTCTAACTTTATCCTTTTCTTCAGTCATTACAAATACTTTTTTATCTTGAACTACTTTGGCAAATTTCTCAAGATTTTCATTAAATAAAGCTATACAACCCTTTGTTTTAAACTCATCAATTCTAGTGCCATCTAAAGGATAGCCATGTATCCAAATTCCACCACCAGTTTTTCCCTGTACTTTATCTAATAAATTTGGATAAGTCGTTGCAAAAGCAAAAGGACCGTAGTAAGGATCTCCTGGATTAAATCTTTGTCCTAACTCATAAAAACCTATAGGGGTTTTTAAATCCCCTTCAACTTTTTTATCTCCCATTAGACCCGTAATAATTGATTTTTGTTCAAAATCCTTTTTAATTTTTCCATCATCATAGGAATACACGCGGAGAATTTTATCGGTTTTATTTGTAAGAACAATATCAACTTTACTGCTATAATATCCAAGAGAGACATTTTTATCCGCTATTTCAGACAACCAAAAATTTTTATCCATTAGCTCTTTTTCAATCTCTACCCCAACAGCATCTAAACCCTGATCTAAATAAATCTTAACTAAATCAGATGCCCTAATTATAGATACTCCCATAAAAAATAAAACAAGAAATCTTTTAAACAATATATCTTCCTTAAAATTTTATAATTTTAAATTAATTGATTTTATCTTTATTTTAGAATTTTTAAACTGAGATTATATTATTTTTTTCTTAAAAAATAATAATTGTCAAAAATACAAACCAGATATTTTTTTAAAATAATAAATATATTTAATTTTTTAAATTATAATTCAAAAAAATATTTTATTTTAATTTTTAGGATGTATTCTCATGAAAAAATTATTTTCTATTATAATTTTTGCCTTAATACTTTTAGTATTTTACTTTATTCTTAATCAAAATATTTCAAAAAAAGAACCTCATATTGATAGTTTAAAATCTTTAAATTGTGATCTAAATGTTAATGATTGTGCTTATAAGCTTAAAGATAAACAAATAATTATTTCTTTAAATCCTAAACCTATTAAATCTTTGCAAAATACAAAATTACTCATTAAAAATCTTGGAACATATGAAAATTTAGAATTGAAAATTTATGGATTAAATATGTTTATGGGGGAAATCAAGCCAAAAATTTATAAAATCAATAAAACAGACTATGAAAGTCAATTCATACTTTCTTCTTGCTCGATGCATACTATGCGATTTAGAGCAGAATTGCTAGATAATAACAAAAGTATATTTCATTTTGATTTTGATTTAAAAAGATAGAAAAGAATAAAAATTTAAGAAAGGCTAGAAAATCTAGCCTTTATCTTACTTCTTTTTTTTGCCGCTAGCTTTAGCAACAGCTTCTTTAAGGTTTTTACCTACTTTAAATTTAGCAACTTTAGTTGCAGGAACTTTAATAGTTTTTCCAGTGCTTGGAACTCTAGCTTCTCTAGCAGCTCTTTCAGCTGTTGAAAAAGTACCAAAACCTATAAAACTAATGCTATCACCTTTTGCCAATATATCAGTAATTGTAGCAATAACTGCATCAGTAGCAGCTGTAGCATCTTTTTTTGTTAGCCCAGCAGTTTGAGCAACTTGAGAAATAAAATCTGCTTTAGTCATAAAAGCTCCTTTTTTTATTTATTAAAACACTTAATTCTAGCATATTAAACAAACAATATCAAGCATTAAAATACTTTTTTTCATTTTTTTTGCTTTTTTTGGCTTTATAAAGCTCAAATTCGCCACTATTATCAATTTCATTGCCGATTTTTTCATAAAGTTTATAATAATATTTTACAAATTCTTTACACTCTTCTTCTATAGGTATAAAAACTTTATCCTCAATTAAACAAAAACGATTTAAAAATTCTTTTGCATCTAGTTTCAAAGTATAATGTTTAGCCAAATCATGATAAGTTTGCAAAACAAGCAATTTAAATTTTTCATAAAATTCCAAATTAAAATTAATTTTTAATCTATCTTCAAATTTTAAAACTCCACTTTTAAAAAGCAAAGAAAGATGTATCAAACCTTCAGTATAATAAGGTTGCACCTCATCAACTTTTTGCCAAGCGATAAGAGAAATTGCTCTTTTGATAAGCTCATGAAAAACCGGCAATCTAAGCTCTTTATCTTCATGAAGGAAGAAATTTATCAACCCTCCTGTTGTTGCTTTATATTCTTCTATATTTTTAAAAAAACCGCTTTGATTCATCTTTTTCTCGCTATCACTAGCAATAAAAAAGATATGACCAAATTCATGACCTATGGTTGAAATTTCATAAACACGCTTCCAAATATCTTCTTTAAAAAAAAGAATTTCCCTACCATAGTCTAAAAAATCCTTCTCAAAAACCTCACTTGAAATTTTCATAAAAGGTTTACTCAAAGTATTTTCATAGACAAAATTTAAAAATGCAAAAATTTTCTTTCCTGCTATATTACTTACAAATTCATCATTAGGAACAACCTGTGCTGAAAATAAACCTTTAAGCTCAGCTCCATAAAAAATCATAGGCATACAAACATAAAGCTGTGTTTTGTCTATATTATTAAGCACTTCTTTTTTTAATTTCTCATCTTCAATATTTATATTTTCATATACTTTTATAAAACTTTGCTTGATTTCATTACTGAATTTTAAAGCATCAAAATTACTTTCATCTTCTAATCTTATATCCCATTCCAAAGCAACGGCATGTGTGTAGTGATCTTCATAATACTCCAAAGGATGCCCAACCTGCAAAGGTGACTTAACCTTCATCCAAGCAAGTTCTGCTTCTTGCCATGATCCAATAATTTTATCTTCATCCTTTTGACAAAAAGCATTTTTTAATTTTTCAAAATACTCCACATAAGCTAACTCATCCTCTTTTTTGGCAACATTTTTTAACCTTTCTATCATTTTTTCAAAAGCAAATTCAAGCTTTAATGTTTCATTTTCAAAAAATCTTGCATAAGGAACAAATTTCCATAAATTTCCTATTCTTACAAGCACCCCATAACTTCTTTCGCAAATTTCTCCTTGAGGAGTGATTTGATATAATTTATTTTTATGTAAAAAATTAATAGCATCATCAAGATTTTGAAATTGCGATGCCAAAATTTTATTATTTTTTTCTATAATTTCTTTAGTCCAAGAAATTTCATAAGAATTTATAATCACTCCTATTTCATGAATTCCTTGAATTAAAATTTCATAGAATTCACTTAATAATTTTCTACTCACAATTTCATCAATAAGTTCTTGATGTTCTTTTTCATAAAATTTTCTAATTTCTTCATAAAATTTATGTTTTAATTCTGTAATTTTTTCCTCTTTAAAAAAATTCTTCTTCCATTCTTGAACTAAATTTTCTTCTTTTAAATCAACTAATCGCCTAAGAATAGCCACAAAAGTACTTTTTTCCTTTTTTAATTCACTAAGATTAAGCAAATATTCAAAATATCCATCCCATGAATCCGAATCCAAAAGTTCATAAAAAATATTGATGTTTTCCTTACGTTTTTTTACGAGTTTTGCTACTTCTTTAAAATTATTCATTTTTTTAGTTTCCTTTCTTTACTTTCTTGAATTATAATTTATTATTTAAAATAAGGAGTAAAAAATGAAAGATATGGGCGAACCAAAACTTAAAATCGTTGCCATGCCTAAAGACACAAACTCAGCAGGTAATATTTTTGGCGGTTGGATCTTATCACAAATTGATACAGCAGGTGTAATAGCAGCAAGAGAACTTTCTCCTGAAAGAGTTGTAACCATTTCTATGGAGCAAGTTGTTTTTAAGCAACCTGTATTTGTTGGAGATATAATCTCTTGTTATGCAAAAGTAGTAAAAGTTGGAACAACTTCAATACGCGTTGAAGTTGAAGTTATCGCACAAAGAGTGGATGAATTTGGCTCAACTATATGTGTAAATGTCACTTCTGCTACTGTTACTTATGTAAGCGTTGATAGACGAGGAAATAAAAAACCTATAAGTGAAGAACTAAAAAGAATTCATGGCTTTTTAAATGCCTAATTTGTAAGATAAAGACTTTATCCTTAGAGATTATCAGCATTTATTTAAGCCACCGCTATTATACTTTTTTTCTAAGCAATCCTTAAAAAACTCCCCTCTTGTTTTGGGAGTTTTTTCTGGATGCGATTTTTCCATATGCTCCAAATATTTATCATAACTTGAAAGTCCTACCAAAGGATGAAAAAACCTTTCAGTTTTTTCATAAATTTTTTTAAACTTGCTTAACATTTAGAGAGTTAAGATCAACATAAGGACTTTCTTTTAATGGAATTTTGATTTTTCCTATACAAATTCCTATACAAGAAATGATAACAAGCAAAGTTGTAAGCATAAAGAATATACATAAAACTGCATCTAAAACATTTCCAAACCAAGAATGAGATAAATTAGAAATTTGCTGTTCTTTTTCTTGTATTTGTTTTTCAAATTTTATTTGATCTTCTTGACTTGATTGTTGCTTTTGAGACTTAATTGATGCGATTTCATTTTCCAATTTTTCAATAGCTTTTTTATTCATTTGAGCTGTAGCGATATGACTAACGGTATTTTGAATTTTTGCTCCTTCTTCATAAGGCAATATCTTTTGGATACCTCCATAAAGAGTGGCAATTAATACAAAAATTGCTGGAGCCAAAGTAACCCAAAGGAATTTCTTTTTACCCATTTTCGCAAGAATGGCACTCACTAAAAGCAAGGACATACCGGCTAGCATTTGATTGCTTACTCCAAAAAGTGGCCATAAGGTATAAATTCCTCCATTAGGATCGATAGCCCCTTGATACAAGAAATATCCCCAGCAAGAAACACTGATAATAGTAGCTAATAAACCAGCCCAAACATTATGTATATTTCCTAAAGGTTTATAAACATTGCCCAATATATCTTGAATCATAAATTTAGAAGTTCTAGTTCCTGCATCAACGGCTGTTAAAATAAATAAAGCTTCAAATAAAATCGCAAAATGGTACCAAAATCCCATAAATTCAACGCCACCAAAAATTTTATGTAAGATTAAAGTTACTCCTAATGCAAATGTTGGAGCTCCACCTGTTCTTGATAATATAGTTTGCTCACCTATATCCTTAGTTAGCTGTGTAATTTCTTCTGGAGTCACTAAAAATCCCCATTCACTAATTACCTTAGCCGCATGGGCTAAATCAGTACCAATTAAAGCAGAAGAAGAATTAACAGCAAAATAAATTCCAGGATGCAAAATACAAGCACAAATTAAAGCCATGATAGCCACGCCACTTTCAGCAAGCATAGCACCATATCCTACAAATAAAGCATGTTCTTCATTTTCTAGCATTTTTGGACTTGTACCACTTGAAATTAAAGCGTGAAAACCACTTATAGCTCCACACGCTATAGTTATAAATAAAAATGGAAAAATAGAACCCGCAAAAACAGGACCAGTTCCATCAAGGTATTGATAATTAATTTTCGGCATTAAAAAATCAGGTGCAACAAATAAAATTGCCAAAGCCATTACAACAATAACACCCATTTTTAAAAAAGTCGCAAGATAATCTCTTGGCGCTAAGAAAAACCAAACTGGCAATAATGAAGAAATAAAACCATAACCCATAATCATAAATGCTAATGTAGGTTGATCGAAAGTAAAAAAATGTGCTAAAGTTGGATTAAGAGATACATCATGTCCATAATGGATAGAAAGAAGTAATAAAATAAATCCAATAATCGAAGCTTCCCCTACTCTTCCTGGGCGAATAAAACGCATATAAATTCCCATAAATATTGCTATAGGAATAGTCATTGCTATAGTAAATAATCCCCAAGGAGAATTAGCCAAAGATTTAACAACCACCATAGCCAAAATAGCAATGATAATAATCATAATTCCAAAAATAGCAAGCATAGCAACGCCGCCAGTAAATCCTCCCATTTCATCCTTGATCATTTCTCCAAGGCTGCGTCCTTTTCTACGCATAGAAATAAAAAGAACTAAGAAATCATGCACAGCTCCAGCTAAAACCCCACCAACTAAAATCCAAATCATAGAAGGCAAATAACCCATTTGAGCCGCTAAAACAGGCCCTACTAAAGGTCCGGCTCCAGCAATGGCAGCAAATTGATGACTAAATAAAACAATTTTATTTGTTGGAACAAAATTTTGTCCATCGTTTTCTATTTTAGCTGGAGTAGCTCGATTTTTATCAAGCCCAACAACCTTAAAAGCAATAAAACGTCCATAAAGTCTATATCCTATCATATAAATACAGACGGCTGAAACAACCAAATAGATAGCTGAAACTTTTTCGCCATTTTGCAAAGCCAAATAGCAAAAACAAGCGCCACCCAATAAGGCAACGAAAAACCATAAAATTTTTTTCAACACTCTAACTCCTTTTTAAAATGAAAAATAAATTATAATAAATAAGATATTAATTTCTTTTAAATTATCAAGGAGATGAAAAATATTTTTATAAAAATTTAGAGAGTAGTTTTGTAGAAAAACCTATAGATTTAAATCTATAGGAAAATTTTTAAAGAAATAAAGAATTCACACTCTCATTATGATAAACTCGACGTATCACTTCAGCAAAAATTGGAGCTACACTTAAAACTTTAATATTTGGAAGTTCTTTTCTTAAAGGAATAGTATCAGTTACCACAAGTTCATCTAAAACACCATTTTCGATTCTATCATAAGCAGGGCCACTTAAAACCGCGTGAGTGCAGCAAGCCATTACTGATTTTGCCCCTTTATCTTTTAAAACTTCTGCTGCCTTTACAATAGTTCCAGCAGTATCTATAATATCATCTACTAAAACAACTTCTTTGTCTTTTACATCACCGATGATATTCATCACTTCGCTTTCATTGGCTCTTTCTCTTCTTTTATCCACTATAACAATATCAAGGCCTAAGTGTTTAGCCACGCTTCTTGCTCTAGCAATACCACCAATATCAGGACTTGCAATGATAGCATTTTTAAAATTTTTGCTTTTAATATAATCATTAAAGACTATACTTCCATAAAGATTATCCACTGGAATGTCAAAAAAACCTTGAATTTGCCCCGCATGCAAGTCTATAGTTGCCACACGGTTAATTCCTGCAGTTTGAATTAAATTTGCAACCAATTTAGCAGTAATAGGAACTCTAGGATTAGCTTTTCTATCCTGTCTTGCATAACCAAAATATGGAACAATAGCTGTAATAGAATTTGCACTTGAGCGTTTTAGTGCATCAGTTAAAATCAAAAGTTCCATAAGATTGTCATTTGTTGGAACGCAAGTGCTTTGTATTATAAAAACATCTTTTCCTCGAACGCTTTCATCAATTTGCACACTAATTTCACCATCGCTAAAACGCTTAATACCTGCATCGCTTAAAGGCAAGGAAAGATATTTTGAAATTTGCCTTGCAAATTCTACATTCGCTGAACCTGAAAAAATTTTATAACCTCTCATAAAATAACCTTAATATTTTTAATAATAATCAAGAAATTGATTTTAATAAAACAAACGTTAAAAAATCCTAATATAAACTAGAAAAACTATATTTTTATTTTTAAAATTCTAAAAATTAATTTTAGATTTTTTCATAATAAGTTCCATGCGATGAAAAAACTTTCTTAAAAAAAACATTTTCTGGAACTAAATCTGCATTTCCAATATACAATCTCCCTTTATCTGACAAAATTCTATGAAAACGCTCCATAAGCTTAATTTTTGAATCATAATCAAAATAAATTATCATATTTCTTGAAACTATAATATCAAATTTATTCAATCTTAAAAATTTATCCTCAAAAACATTACAAAGCTCAAAATTACATCTGCATAATTCATGTTTATTGATGGTAAAAATTTCTTGATTATCGTTAGTGAAAAACCGTCTCTTTTCACTCTCGCTTAAACGATGCAATGTTCTTCCTTGATATTGACCCATTTTTGCTTTTTCAATAACATTTGAATTGATATCAATTCCTGTAATGGATAAATCTTTTATAAAATTTTGAGCTGCTAATATCGCCATAGAATAAACTTCTTCTCCGCTAGAGCAAGGCGCACTTAAAATATTAACATGCTTTTCAAGGCTTTTTACATAAAAAATAATCTCTCTAAGTTGTGCTAACTCTCTTAAAAAATAAGTTTCACCTATGGTAACAAAATCTAAGGTATCTTGCTTGAGTTGCCTATTGATTTTAAGCTTGCTTAAAAATTCAGCAAAACTTTTTGCCTGAGTTCCTGAAACAAATTTAGATAGTTTTAAAGCTAAGATATTTCTTTTTTCATTCAAATCTATACCGCTAATTTCATTGATGATTTGAATAAACTCGTTTAATTCTAATTCCGTAGGATTAATTTTTTCTTCCATAGTCAAAAACCACCCCTATTCTATAAAATTTATAATTTCTTGTTTAATTTCTTTTAAGCTCATAGGTCTTAAATTTGGATTCATATCTTTTGCTTTTTTAGGCATACCATAAACAACGCTATCTGTTTGATTTTCACACAAACATTTTACCCCAACCTTATATAACTCAAATAAACCCTTAGCTCCATCATCGCCCATTCCGGTTAAAATAATCGCAAGAATTTTATTTGTCTTAACCAAAGGAATTGCAGAGTGAAATAATAAATCAACGCTTGGTTTAAAACTTGTAGTAACATCTTTCCAATTTGCTATAAGATTTAAATTTCCCGATAGGGTAGTATTTTTTTGACAAATATAAATTTTATTTGCCAAAACTTCCTTATCATTTAAAGGAGCCACCTTGCTTAAAGCTTCTTTATCAAATTGATTCACAAACGATGGGATAAAACTAGCGCTCATGTGCTGTGCTATGACCACAGCCGTATTTTTTATATCTACATCATTTAAAAGAAACTTTAATTGATTAGGACCACCTGTAGAAGATCCTATAAGTATAAGCTTCATCTATTTCCTTAAAAATTTTAATATGTTATAAATTGATTAAAAAATTTATTTTATAATTTTAGCATATTCAAAGAAAATAAAAACTTAGTCTAAGAATTTATTTTAAAAAGCTATTTTTATATTTTATTATGCTAATATTATTAGCTATAAATATTACTAAAGTTTCGGGTTTGTGTTATGCTTAAAGAAAAAATTTATATCGCTAGTGATCATGCCGGTTTTGATCTTAAACAAAAAATCTGCACCTATCTTAAAGAAAAAAATATAAGCTTTGAAGATCTAGGAACAAATAATGCTCAAAGTTGTGATTATCCAGACTTTGCACATTTATTAGCTTCTAAAATAGACTCAAACTGCTTTGGAATCTTAATTTGTGGAACAGGTATTGGTATTTCCATAGCCGCTAATAGACATAAAAATATTCGTTGTGCTTTGTGTCACGAAGGTTTAAGTGCAAAATTATCTAGACAACATAATGATGCAAATGTATTGGCTTTAGGTGGGAGATTAATCGGATTAGAAATGGCTATTAATATAGTAGAAAATTTTATTCAAACTCCATTTGATGGAGACAGACATTTAAGAAGAATTCAAAAAATCGAGGTAAATTAACAATGTTTGCAAATTGGTTTGTTTTAACTATTCTCATATGTGCAACACTTTATCTTGTTGTAATGCTACTTTATTATAAAACCTTATTAAGCAAAGAAAAAAATTCTAAAGATTTTATAAAAACTAATCTCGATGATACAGAGATTATCATTAGAAAACTTCAGGTTCAACTTCAACGTAGCTTGGGAAATATAGATATTTTAACAGAAGAATTAAACAAAATCAAAACTGACTTAAGCTCTTTAAGGACGAGAAACTCTCAATATCGTTTAGAAAATGATAAATTAAGACAAAGAATCAAAGAACTAGAAGCAAAAATTGAGGCGTTATTATGAAAAAACTTACAGAAGAAGAAAAAAAATTTTTATCCGAAAGCATACGAGTTGTTCCAAATTTTCCAAAAGAGGGAATTATTTTTAGAGATATCACTACTTTATTAAACAATAAAAAAGTTTTATCTTTTTTACTCGATCATTTAAGCGAACGTTATAAAAGTATGGAATTAGATTTCATAGCTGGAACCGAAAGTCGTGGTTTTATCTTTGCAGCAATGCTTTGTGCAAAACTCAATCTACCTTTTGTGCCAATTAGAAAACCCAACAAACTCCCATCATCTGTTTTTACTTGCGAGTATGAATTAGAATATGGTACAGATAAAATACAAATTCATCAAGATGCTTTTAGGGATGTAAAAAATGCAAAAGTTTTACTTATGGATGATTTAATTGCTACTGGAGGTACAGCTATTGCCTCTTTGGAGCTAATAAAACAAGCGGGTGGCAAGTGTATAGAATCTTGCTTTTTAATCAACTTAAAAGACTTAGGCGGAATGAAAAAATTAGAAAAATATTGCACAGCCTATAGTGTATTAGATTTTTAAGGAAAAAAATGAAAAAATGGCTTAAAATATTTGCTTTTGCAATTTTAATCGCTATTGCGATTTATGTTATTTATAACTTTACTAAAAACGATTTTTCTTTAGAAGATTTTATTATAAAAATATGGGATAAACATGTTGAAACTTGGGGCTATCTAATACTTTTTTGCTGGAGTATTTTAGAAGGAGAAATTGGACTTATTTTAGCTGGAATTGCAGCACACGATGGAAAAATGAATGTGGCTTTGGCTATTTTTGTAGCAGGACTTGGAGGATTTGTTGGCGATCAAATTTATTTTTATATTGGAAGATATAATAAAAAATATATTCAAAAGAAACTTCGATCTCAAAGAAGAAAATTTGCCGTAGCACACCTTCTTTTGCAACGTTTTGGTTGGCCTATTATTTTCATACAACGCTATATGTATGGATTTAGAACAATTATTCCTATGAGTATTGGTATAACTAGATACAATAGTAAAAAATTTGCCCTTATAAATCTCTTAAGTGCGTGGGTTTGGGCTAGTATCACTATACTTTTAGCATGGTATTTTGGCAGCCTAATTCAAACCTTTCTTCACTGGTCAAAAGAATGGATTAAAGAATATTGGTATCTCGCTGTCATTATTGTCATTGCCTTTTTATCAGGAATGATTTTTATTTTCAAACGCATAGAAAAAGCGATATTAAGAGAAAGGAGAAAAAAATAATGCAATTTATTTTTGAAGATAAAAAACTCAACTCTATTAAAGCAGATTTTGAAGTTATTTTTATTCAAGATAAAAATTTAAAACCATATAACGAAGAAAAAAATTTTTTCAAATTAAATAATTTCAAAGGCGAAGGTGTCCTATTGGATACAAGAAATTATAAGCTTTTTATAGAATTAAAAGGTTTATCTTATGAAGATATCAGACTGTGCTTTTTTAATATTTATAAAAATTTAGAAAAATTAAATATTAAAAGTATTAAATTACCTAGTGTTATTGGAGACTGCACCGTAAGAAGTTTTTGCTCTTTGGTAGAAGGCGTGTTGTTTGGAGCTTATAATTTTAATAAATATAAAAAGGAAAAACAAACAAGTACGCTTGAAAAAATTATTATCTCAAGCCAAGAATTAAATGGAAAAAAATTTGATTTAAATGAAGCTAAGATAGGTTTAGAACGGGGGCAAATTTTAGCTCACGCTACTAATTTTGCAAAAGATATAGTCAATGAAATTCCTGAAATTTATACACCTTTAAAAATGGCTGAAGATGCACAAAAATTAGCCAAAGATCATAAAAATATCTCTTGTAAAATTTACGATGAAAAATTTCTTATGAAAGAAAAGATGAATGCTTTTTTAGCTGTAAATAAAGCTTCAAGTCTTCCTCCTCGCTTAATTCACTTAAGCTATAAAGCTAAAAATTCTAAAAAAAGAGTTGCCTTTGTAGGAAAAGGTCTTACTTATGATAGTGGTGGTTTAAGCTTAAAGCCTTCTGATTATATGGTAACAATGAAAGCTGATAAAAGCGGTGCTGCTGCTGCAATGGGAATTATTAAAGCTGTATCAGAACTCAATTTGGATTTGGAAATTCATTGTATTCTAGGTGCGACAGAAAACATGATAGGTGGAAATGCTTATAAACCAGATGATGTGTTAATTTCTCGAGAAGGAGTCAGCATAGAAGTAAGAAACACTGATGCAGAAGGTCGTTTGGTGTTAGCTGATTGTCTTTCATATGCACAAGATCTAAAGCCCGATCTTTTAATTGATATGGCTACTCTAACAGGTGCATGTGTGGTGGGTCTTGGAGAATTTACTAGCGGTATCATGGGTAATAATGAAGATTTACAAAATGAATTTTATCAAAGCTCTAAAAAAAGCGGAGAATACGCAACAATTTTACATTTTAATCCCTATCTTAAAGATCTGATTAAATCCAACATCGCTGATGTTTGCAATGTTGCATCAAGCCGTTATGGCGGTGCGATAACAGCAGGACTTTTCTTGGATAAATTTATACGACAAGAATACAAAGATAAATGGCTCCATCTTGATATAGCAGGACCTGCTTATGTGGAAAAAAATTGGGGATATTCAAATTTTGGTGCTAGCGGTGCTGGTGTTAGAATGTGTGTTAATTTTTTAATTCATCTTTTAAGGAAAAATAAATGAGTCTTTCAGTTGGGATAGTAGGACTTCCAAATGTTGGAAAATCAACAACTTTCAATGCTTTAACCAAAGCACAAAATGCCCAAAGTGCTAATTATCCTTTTTGTACAATAGAACCTAATAAAGCAATGGTAGAAGTTCCAGATGCTAGGCTTAATGAACTTGCAAAAATTGTAAATCCTGAAAGAATTATGCATTCTTTAATTGAATTTGTAGATATAGCAGGACTTGTAAAAGGAGCTAGTAAAGGAGAAGGCTTAGGAAATAAATTTCTTTCTAATATACGCGAAACCGAAATGATTTTGCATATAGTGCGTTGTTTTGATGAAGAAAATATAACCCATGTTGAAGGCAAAGTAGATCCTATAAGGGACATAGAAATTATCAATACCGAGCTTATTTTGGCAGATATTGAACAACTCAATAAAAAAATAGAAAAACTTACCAAAGAAGCTAAATCAAATCAAAAAGGCGCTAAAGAAAATTTAGAATTTGCCACTTTATTACTGGAACATCTTGATAAAGGCTTACCAGCTAGTTCCTATCCAGATAGAGAAAATGAATCCTATAAAAATTTAATCAAAGAATTAAGATTGCTTTCTGCAAAAGAAGTCATTTATGGAGCCAATGTTGATGAAGAAGGAATTAGTGAAGATAATCAATATGTAAAGGCTTTAAAAGAATACGCAAAAAAAAATAATCATGAAGTTATAAAGCTTTGTGCAAAAATCGAAGAAGAATTAGTTAGCTTAAGCGATGAAGAAAGTCATGAATTCTTAAATTCTTTAGGTGTTAGTGAAAGCGGACTTGATCAAATTATACGCACAGCTTTTTCTAAACTTGGACTTATTAGCTATTTTACAGCCGGAGTTGTAGAAGTACGTTCTTGGACTATAAAAAAAGGATGGAAGGCTCCAAAAGCGGCAAGTGTTATCCATAATGATTTCGAAAAAGGCTTTATAAAAGCTGAAGTAATTTCTTATCAAGATTATATAGAATACGGCGGAGAAACAAAAGCAAAAGAAGCTGGTAAATTAAGGCTTGAAGGAAAAGATTATATTGTAAATGATGGAGATGTGATGCATTTTAGGTTTAATGTTTAGATTTTCATCTAAACATTAAATTTTTGGACCAAATTTGCTAAATTCCAAACCTTCTTTTACATCTTCATAACGTTTAAAATTTTCTATAAACATTTTTGCAAGTTCGTTTCTTTTTAAACAGTATTCTTCTTTATCTTTCCAAGTATTAATAGGATTTAAAAGCAAACTTTCAACTCCTGTGATTTTTTTAGGGATAGCCAAATTAAATACTTCAAAATTTTCAAATTCACAATCATTAATACTTCCATCTAAAATCGCATTAATACAAGATCGAGTAGCTTTAATACTCATTCTTTGCCCTACCCCATAACTTCCGCCAGTCCAACCAGTATTGACTAGAAAAACATTCACTCCATGTTGATCGATTTTTTCTCCTAATAATCTCGCATAGACAGTAGGATGAAGCGGCATAAAAGGCTCACCAAAACAAGCTGAAAATGTAGCCTGAGGTTCCGTAACTCCACGCTCTGTTCCAGCCACCTTTGCAGTATATCCGCTTAAGAAATAATACATTGCTTGTTCTTTGCTTAATTTACTAATAGGAGGTAAAACTCCAAAAGCATCCGCACTTAGAAAAATGATATTTTTAGGATGTCCTGCTTTTAAAGTTGGTTCATGATTTTTAATATGATTTATTGGGTAAGATACTCTTGTATTTTCAGTCTTAGTTGCATCACTATAATCAACACTCTTATCTTCCTTTAAAACCACATTTTCTAAAAGTGCATTTCTTTTAATAGCTGCATAGATTTCTGGTTCATTTTTAGGGTCAAGATTAATAGTTTTAGCATAACAACCTCCTTCAAAATTAAACACACCCTCATCATCCCATCCATGCTCATCATCTCCGATTAATTTTCTATGAGGATCGGTTGATAAAGTTGTTTTTCCAGTTCCACTTAATCCAAAAAATAAAGCTACATCTCCTTTTTCTCCAACATTAGCACTACAATGCATTGAAAGTTTATTTTCAAGAGGTAGCCAATAATTCATCATGGAAAAAATACCTTTTTTCATTTCTCCACCATACCAAGTTCCGCCAATAACAGCGATATTTTCCTCTATATTAAATAAAACAAAAACTTCAGAATTTAATCCATCTTTTTTAAACTCATCATTGCTACATTTACAAGCATTATAAACAATAAATTCGGGATTAAAATTTTCTAATTCCTCTTGATTAGGCTCAATAAACATATTTTTTACAAAATGAGCTTGCCAAGCCACTTCGGTTACAAATCTTACAGCTTTACGGCTTTTTAAAGAAGCTCCACAAAAAACATCCTGCACATAAATATCTTTTCCATTGAGTTGATTTTTAGCCTTATTTAAAAGTTTGTCAAACAAATCTTTAGTTATTGCTTGATTTACCTTACCCCAAGCTATATATTTACTTGAAGACTCTTGTTTAACAAAATATTTATCTTTTGGACTTCTGCCAGTAAAAATACCCGTATCAACACTAAAAGCACCACTTTGAGTACATTGCCCCTCTTGATTGATATTTTCATGTTCAAACAATTCTTCATAACTTAAATTATGATAAATTTTTCCCGTATTTTTCAAACCCAAATTTTCTATTTTGTTCATTTTTTATCCTTTAATTGTTTTTATAAGTCGCGATGATTTGACCTTCGCTAACACTATCGCCTACTTTGATATTTACCTTTTCAATCACTCCGTCTTTTGGCGCACTAACTTCTATTTCCATTTTCATAGCTTCTAAAATAGCCACGACCTGACCACTCTTAACCTCAGAATTCTCATCAATATAAATCTTAAAAAGCGCACCTGAAATTGGAGCTTGAATTCCTTCAGAGGGATTAATGTTTTCAATATTATTTTGTACCTTTTCCATGCTTTTAATTTTAACTTTGTCATCAAACCCAGAGCTCACTTCAACAAAGTATTTATTTCCATTAACCTTTACTGTAAAATGATTTTCATCTACATTTTGTTTAAGCGTTGCTGAATCATTTTTGCGTATATTGATTTTAGCCTCTCCTTTTAAAAAGCTTATCCCTTTTTCTTTGCATGTTGCTACGATAAAAATATTTTCATCATTTACTTCAATATTTTCTTTTTCTAGTAAGTTTTTAATATAAAATATTCTTTTTGTTTCATCTTTGTCTGCTAAATCAATTGCTAATTCTTTTGTTGGCTCTAGTTTAAGTTGTTCTGCTGCAAGTTTTACAATTTCATCATCAGGTTTAACCGGTGTTTTTCCAAAATAACCAAGAACCATTTTACCGTATCCTTCGGCAATTTTTTTCCAAGGACCAAACATGACATTATTAAAAGCTTGTTGAAAATAAAATTGCGAGACCGGAGTAACCGATGTTCCAAATCCACCTTTTTCAACAACTTCACGCATTGCTTTAATCACCTCTGGAAAACGATCTAAGATATTATTATCTCTCATCATTTGCGTATTAGCAGTTAACGCCCCACCCGGCATAGGCGAAAAAGGAATTAAAGGACTAACTTTACCTGCCTCAGGAGGTAAAAAATAATCTTTAAGACAATCTTTTAAAATTTCTTCATATTTTAAAATTTTCTCCTCATCTAAACCACCCAAATCATAATCTTTTCCTTTAAGTGCATGTATCATAGTTAAGATATCAGGTTGTGAAGTACCTCCGCTAACAGGAGCTGCAGCTAAATCAATACCATCAGCACCTGCTTCTAAAGCTGCCAAATAGCAAGACACACTCACTCCGGCTGTTTCATGAGTATGAAGTCTTACATGGGTATTTGAAGGTAAAATTCTTTTTGCCATCTTAATGGTTTCATAGATTTTATTAGGATTTGAAGTTCCGCTTGCGTCTTTAAAGCAAATGCTGTGAAAAGGTATTTCTGAAAGTAAAATTTCTTTTAAAATCTTCTCATAAAAAAGCACATCATGAGCTCCGTGACATTGCGGAGGTAAATCCATTAAAGTAATGCAAATTTCATGTTTTAATCCATATTTAACAATGCATTCTGCGCTAAATTTAAGATTGTTAACATCATTTAAAGCATCAAAATTTCGAATAGTTGTTGTTCCGTGTTTTGCAAAAAGCTTTGCATGCAATTCCACAAGTTCTCTACTTCCAGTATCTAAAGCAACAGTATTAACTCCTCTTGCTAAGGTTTGCAAATTAGCACTTTCGCCCACAACTGAACGAAATTTATCCATCATATCAAAGGCATTTTCGTTAAGATAAAAATATAGACTTTGAAATCTAGCTCCTCCGCCAAATTCAAAATGATTAATTCCTGCCTCTTTTGCGGCCTCTAAGGCAGGTAAAAAATCCTTTGTTGAAATTCTGGCCCCATAAACCGATTGAAAGCCGTCTCTAAAACTCGTATCCATCACATCTATAAATTTTTTGGCCATGCTTTTTCCTTAGCATTAATATCAAAGTATTATACAAAGAAAATAATAACATTTCATGCATAATAAACAATAATCAAATAAAAAATTATTTAATATAAAAATCAAGCAAAAGAAACTGGAGAAAAAATTTTTAATTGGGCAAAATTTGCCCAATTTTGGATTAAAATTTTATATAAAATCCTATAAGTTTTGTTATTAAAACTACAAAAACTGCTAAAGGAGATATAAATCTTACAAAAATATACCAAATTTTAAAAAATACACCCCTCATATAAGGTTTAAATAAAATTTCTAAAGTTTCTCTTTTGATCACAAAGCCAACAAAAATTGCAATTAAAATTCCACCCAATGGCATAATAATTTTACTAGAAAAGCTATCTAATAACTCAAAAAAACTCATCCCTAAAATTTTAAACTGCGTAGTATCCAAAGAAGATAAAATACATAAAATACCTAAAATATATACAAAAATACCTATTAAAACCAAAGCTTTTTTGCGACTCATTTTAAAGGTATTGATCAGATAAAAAGCTGAAGGTTCTATCATAGAAACTGCTGAAGTAATACCTGCAAACACCAAAGAAATAAAAAAGGCTGCTCCAAAAATATGACCAACTAAACCAAGTTTTTCAAACAAGGTAGCTAAAGAAACGAAAACAAAACCTGGGCCTTGTTGATTTGGATCATATCCAAATTCAAAAATAAAGGTAAAAACAACAAGACCCATTAAAAGACCTGCTAAAAGATTGATAAAAATAATATTTAAAGTGCTTGTAATAAAATTAGTCCGATCTGGCAAACTTGCAGAATAAGTGATGATAGTTCCAACTCCCAAAGATAAGCTAAAAAAGGCAAGTCCTAAAGCTTCAAGAGTATTTGAAATATTGATTTTATGGAAATCAGGAATAAAAAGGAATTTTAAAGCCAATACAAACCCATCTTTACTCATCGCATAAATAAGCATTAAAATTAATAAAATAAACAAAGAAGGCATCATCCATACATTTAATCTTTCAATGCCGTTTTTAATCCCTTTGGAAACAATATAAAAAATAACAAAAAATACTAAAGTAAAACAAACAAATTGACTTAAAAAATCATGCGCTGTAAGATTTTCGAATTCAATTTTGCTTAGCTCTAAACTATTTGGTAATTGTCCAATCACACTTAAATATGCATATTTTACCACCCATCCGATCACTAAAGCATAAAAAGAGACAATTAAAATCGATCCTATCATAGTAAAACCTACAAAAGACCAAGCTTTTTTATATTTAGGTGCTAATTTCTTATAAGCATTAACAGGATCTTTTTCGCTGATTTTACCAATACTCAATTCAGCTAAAAAAATAACAAAACCAACCCCTAAAGTTAAAATAATATAAAGCAAAATAAATGCAGATCCTCCGCTTTGTCCTACAAGAGTTGGAAATTTCCATGCATTTCCCAAACCTACAGCCGAACCTGCAACGGCTAAAATAAAACCTATTTTTGAAAATTTAGAACTCAAAATACAACCTTAAAATATATTTTAAAACGCTTATTAAAGCAAAAAAAGTTTTAATCTTTTATGAAAGAATATAAAAATTAATAATTATTTCAATAAAAATAAAGATAAAACATGATAGCATTTCGGAATTAATTTTAAATCTTTAACATAGATATCAAGTAGGGATACGCAAGCCGAAAGTATTTAATCTTAAAGATTTGAAATAAATTTTTATTTAGGATAAAGGTATTTTATTATGAAAAAAATATTTTTTCTACTTTTAGCTTTTGCAGCGGTAGCTTTTGCAGCTGAAACAAATAATTTGGTAGAACAAGAAGCTATGAATACATGGATTAAAGCTTTTTCTGTTTTAGCTGCCGGTTTAGGATTAGGTGTTGCGGCTCTTGGTGGTGCTATTGGTATGGGAAGTACAGCTGCGGCAACTATAGCAGGAACAGCTAGAAACCCTGGACTTGCAGGAAAACTAATGACTACAATGTTTATTGCTTTAGCTATGATTGAAGCGCAAGTAATTTATGCACTTGTTATCGCTCTTATAGCACTTTATGCAAACCCTTTTATAAAATTTATTCCCGCTGCATCTTAAAAGATTAAGCCCTATTTTGGGCTTCTGTGCGGTTATGGTGGAACTGGTAGACACGCCATCTTGAGGGGGTGGTGCGCTCAGCGTGTGCGAGTTCAAATCTCGCTAACCGCACCATTTATACTATAATTTACTATAAGCAAATATAAACTACTATAAATATCAAACTCAAAAAAAATATTTATAAAATAGGACTTTGAAGCTACTTGAAACCTAAATTAAAGTTTTTTCCGTTAAAATCTATTTTGAAAAATTTTTCCTAACTTTTTGATTTAAAAATAAAAAGTTAGGATAAAATCAGTTCAAGGAATCAATTTTTAATGCTTACACAAAAAGATATAATAAATATTAGTCTAAAAGCTAAAAAATTTTTAGTTGGTGATGGTGATAATTTATTTGTTTTAGTTTATCCTAGTGGAAACAAATCTTTTGTTTTTGATTATAAAGATCCAAAAACAAGAAAACTGAAAAGAATAACTTTGGGACAATTTCCGCAAATGTCAATTAAAGAAGCTCGAGATAGAAAAAATGAGATAAAAATTTCTTTAAAAAACAGTGAAAGCATAAAAGAAAGAATAGAATGTACGACGAGCTTTAGAAATATTGCTGAGCAATATTTTGCTCAAAGAAATGATATAACAAAACGTACTCTCAATGAATCTATTAAAAGGATGGAAAATCATTGTTATGATCTTATAGGCGACATTCCTATTAGTTCCATCAAAAGAAGTGATATTTTAAACGTACTTGAAAAATTAAATTACAAAAAAATCTGAAGTTGGTAAAAAAATATTCACAACACTAGATTCTATACTAACCTATGCGGTTAATAGAGAAATAATTGAAAATAATGTTATGCTTGGTATAAAAAGAAAAGATCTTATTTATAATAAAAAAAACAAAACATTTTGTAACTATCACAGAAATTTCAAAGGTTAAAGAACTAATTGAAAATATTGTTCAATGTGATATAAATACAAAAATGGCAATTTTATTATCACTTCTTACTGCTCAAAGAAGTTTTACTATAAGAAGTGCTACTTGGAATGACATTGATTTAGAAAATGGTGTATGGAATATACCTGCCTCAAAAATGAAAATGAAAAAAAGCACATTGCATACATCTAAGTGATCTTGTGGTGCGATTATTAAAAGAATATAGACAAATAAGCCATCACGAATTTTTATTTAAGTCTATTAGAACAAAAAAGAGAGGTATTCCGCTAAATGAGATTTTAAGCGACAATACAATAAGAATGGTATCTAGGAGAATGGGATATTCAAATGAAGAATTTACTCCACATGGCTTCAGATCTATGTTTAGCGCCCTAGCTCATGAGAATATTCAAAATCATCAATTTAATAGTAATATCATAGAAATGTGTCTAGCTCATACAGAAAAAAACAAAGTTAAAGCTTCGTATAATTTTGCTCAAAACCTAAAAGAGAGAAAAGATTTAATACAATGGTATAGTGATTATTTGTGCGAAATATGCCCAAAATTAAAAGATTTTGTTTTGCTTGATTTTATATAAAAAGTATTGTTTTTTTGTTTTTTTTGTTCTGCATTTACAATTTAATTTAATTCTTGTTATGTTAGATTATATTGCTTTTAATACTTTCACTTATCATAGAAAATTCTTTTTTCAATTATTTAATAATGTAGCTTTGATTGTATCATTTATTACTTTTGTATATATAGTTTATTGTATTTAAATTCGCATGCCTTAGAATTCTTATAGCTAAAAGCATACCTAAAAACAAATGAAGTCCTTTTTATTGATTAAATTTAGCACAAATTACCTAAACTAACAAACGAAATCCGATAAATCAGTTTTTGAAAGGATATTGATTAGAATCTATTAGAACCTTTTGACAATTTAAAAAATATGTGTAATAATGTGTGTAAAAAATATTTTTTAATTTTGCACATACCTTTATTAAAGACGCAAGAGAACGAGCAAATAAATTTTAGTTCTATGTTGGTTTTAGAAGATCCAAAAAAATCTCTAACAAAAACGCAAACTCATATTATTACTTTGCAGAATGCTTTTGATGAGAAGCTTTTAAAAGAATTATTTTATATACAATAAATAGAGAATATACAGAATATAATAATATTATGAATTTAGATATGAAAGCTATTTATGGTTCTCACAAAAAGCAAAATCTTAGAGCTATTGTTAATGAAGAAAAATTTAAAAAATTATTATTAGCGATAGAAAATTACAATGGAAATATATTTACAAAAGTAGCTTTACAAATCAGTCCATATTTGTTTTTAAGAAGCGCCAATATTAGAAATTTAGAATGGAGTGAAATTGATTTTAAAAACTCAAAAATAAATAAAATGAAAGGAGGTGAAGATTTTATCATATTATTAAGTAGAAACGTTATAAAATTGTTTGAATTTATCAAACCCTTTTTCATTTCATCATTCAAAATATGTTTTTCTGAGCGATATAAGCAAATCTAAAACCATGAGTGAAAACACATTAATCAAGCTAATGGTTTTAGAATAACGGCTTCAACTCTTAAAAATTTACATAAGTAAAATAGTGGAGTCATAGAATTATGCTTAAATCATAGAGAAAGAAACAAAGTAAAAGCTACCTAATAATAGAAGCTTAAGATTAAACGATAGGAAGTTTTTAATGCAATGGTGAAGTGATTATATCGATCAATTAAAAGGAATATTATGAATAGTAAAAAAATATGGGATAGGATTGAGTTTTTTGAGTTTTTTAATGAGCAAAAGAATAGAAATAAATTAATCGAGGAATTAATTGAAAAGTTATATTTGTTCTCAAAAACAGACAAAAATGAACGAAAAATTCAAATTCTAATTCAAATTTACAAAGAAATTAATAAATACAAGAAAGATTCTACTTTTGATATTGAAGATATTGAATACAAAGAAGAAGACATTCTTGAAGATTTATATTTTCTACTTGCAAATATTTTTACATTTCCTACAGAACTGGTTTTATCAAGAATAGCAAAGTTTATAAAAACTCTTGGAGGAGAACCTAAATTTTTGCTAACTGAAATAAAGTAAGCAAAATATCAGAGTAGACTTTATTTAGAGTCTGCTCTGGTGCACAAAATTTATTCTCCAGGAAGCAATGCTGCTTTTATAGTATCATTTGTTGCTTTAGAATATATAGTAGTAGTTTTAATATCAGAGTGTCTTGTATTACTTCACAAAACAACTAATAATGGCAACGCAAGATATTATTCCATAGAAACTATACCCACTTTATTTAATAAATTCATTGTTGAAAGAGTATATGGTAATATAAGATTTCAAGCCTGCACAGGAAAAAGATGTAATGAATTTCTTCATTATGATGAAGCTTTATCTCTTCTAAATAAAATCAAAGATAAAAAGAGGTTATATCCAAAAAAAATAACTAAAAAATTTTTACTCATTCAAAACTTGGAACACTCTTTGCTTAATCTTTTTCTAAGCAATAAATTTTGAAAGGGATAGTAATGAGAAAAATTTTTCTTATTTTGGCAGTTTTAATAAGCTCTTTGTTTGCTAATGATGAGTTAAATATTGATACACTCTTTAAAAAGCAAATCGGATTAAGAAGTATTACAAGCTTTTCACTTCTTAGCACAGGTAATGCAAATTCATACTCACTTTACCCCAATATTACCATAGGCGGAGATCCTACAGTATGGAATGACACAAAACAAGTTTTTCTAACTCAAACTTTTATCTATACTTTAACTCCTAAATTCGACATATTAATTTCAGGAGGAGGAAGTTATGCCAGACAAGAATATACAAATTTTTTACAAACGAATATTCAGCTAAAAATCGTATAGGTTTTGATAATTTATGGTTAGGTTTTATTTATACAGGCGATAGCATAGCAGATTTTGTTCCACAAATCACTTTTCAAACCGCTATTGTTCAAAGAGAAAAAGCGATCAATCAAACAAAAAACTTTTATTTAAAATCACAAAGCTTGCAAGCTAGTTTAAGAGGGTATAGCGATCCTGTGGTATATAGCATTTATACAGGATTTGGTTATAATGCAAAAAGAAAATTTAAAATTGCTAATATAGAATATGGACATAGCATTTATATTGGGGGTAATTTATCTATAATTTTAAGTCCTAAAATCACTTTAGATCTAGGAGCTGAACAAAGATTTCAAACTGAACAAAAAATCAATGGGATCAAAAATTCAGAAATCAGATCAATCCCTACAATCAGTGCAGGATCAACTTATAGCATAGACTCTGATACGGCAGTATCCGTAAGTGCTAGTTTAGGAGGAAGTTCAGCCGCACCTGATGCAATTTTTGGATTAAGCCTATGGAAAAAATTCTAAAATTATTATCAATACTCATTATTTTGCCTTTATTTTTAAAGGCAGACTTTATAGTTAAATCCTATTCTGAAATTAAAAATAAAAACGTCATAAGACAAAGCTATGAAGAATCTTGCGGTGCTTCATCTTTAGCAACACTTATCAATATACTTGATGATAAAAAATTAAGCGAACTAGATCTTTTAAAAACCATGAGTGGGCAAAAACTATATACAGATATGGTAAGTTTTGCAGACTTAAATGATGCGGTTAAAAAACTAGGCTATGAAAGCAAATCTTATAGGATAGATAGAAAGAGTTTAGAAAAACTTGCAGGAATTCCTATTTTAGTAAAGATTGAAGATGATCCACGTTTTCCACATTTTGTGGTGATTATAAATCATAGGGGTGATTTTTTACAAGTACTTGATCCAAGTTATGGAGAATATATCAGTTCTAAAAGACAATTTTTTAGTGTATGAGATAGATATAAAAAAGGAGGATATGCTTTAATCATTGCTCCTAAAAAGAAATTAAAAGAATATAAGCTTAATATACCTAAATCTTTGAATTTCGATTTTAATCCTTTTAGCTTATATTAAAAAGATTATTTATAGGAGTTAAAACAACTCCTATAATTTAAATATTTAATCTTTAAAAACAAAAAAATAAATACTTGGAATAAAACTTAATAAGACTTTATTATTAAGCAAAAAACTCAACAAACTTCTAAACCTTAATATTCACACTTCTATGTTTAGTTTTAGTTTTAGAACTTAATTTACTAAGATGATTAGAGTTGGAATTATCATTGCTATTAGAATTGTTATTTGTATTGTCATTATCTATTTTTACTTTAAAAAGAATTTCTAATTCTTTTGCTAAATCAAATTTGTTTTCGAGAAGTTTTTTTATGAGTTCATTTCTTATATTATCATCTTTATAAGTTTCTTTGTTTTTACTTTCTGCTTGGATGGGTTTAAAAGATTTTTGAGTATTGTCATCTTGTATTTTTTTATTTTTATTATTTGAAATGCTTTGTCCA
>NZ_JACHTP010000016.1:0-40943 GCF_020135855.1 Campylobacter sp. B0100352/1 | reverse complement strand
TAACGCGATACAATGAAATACATTAAAATTGTACTTAATATCACTATAGTTAATACTAAAATGATTTGAATCAGTGCAATTTTATTAATAGATTGATAAATTTTATCTGTAGGTTCGGTTATACAGGCTGTATAGTTTAAAACCGGAGAGCACATACCTAAATTTTCAACTCCACCTGCTTCAATAAGAAAAGGTTGAAATTTTCCATATTGTTTTAAGTTTTCCAACAATAAAGAAGTATTTTGAAAACCACTATTCATTTCAGAGGGATTGGAGGCAACAAATATATTGTTATTTTTATCAATTAAAAAAGCGTTTCCTGGTTTGCTCTCAAAAGTTTTTTGAAGCATTTTTAAACTTACATCAATTGCCAAAACTCCTATAAATTGACCATCTTTATAAAGGGCTTTAGAATAAGTAAATATAGTTTCATTGCTTACAGGATCAACATAGTAAGGTTGAACATAGACTGAATTTGTATTTCTAGCTCCTTGATACCATTCTCTTGTAGTGGCATCGTATCCATTATTTTTGCCATTTATTCTTAAACTTTTGCCATTTTTTTCGCTTTCAGTATCGCTTACAACGTTACTGCCATTTGCTAGACCTATATAAACAGCTAAAAGATTGGATGAGTGCTTATAGGATTTAAACAAATTTCCTATATTTGCCATTAAAGCTTCTTGGGAATTAATTTTTTCTAAAGGTAAAGATAAAACATCTTTGCTTAATTTCTGCAATGATGAAAGATTTTTGGCTCTAAAATCTTCCATATCTGTTTTTGCAACTTTAATAGCATTGATTTCAGTATTTTCTATAGTTTTAAACAATGCGTTTTTTGTAAATAAAAAACCCACAACTCCTAAAATAACCAAAGCAATAATTGCTATCACATTTGTTACAAGCGAAAGTTTAAATTTTAAACTTTTCATTACGAATTTTTCTCCTTTTTAAAAAATCAAATTTAAGATAAAATAACTCTTGATTCTATCAAAAAAAAAAAAAACAAAAATAAAAACCCGTAAAAATTTGCATTTTGTATTAAAAAATGTTACAAAAATACTCATAAAAAATATTTATTAAAATTAAATTTATCATATTAAATTTATATTAAAATTTAAACTAAATTATTTATTTTTTTATGTCACAAAAAAATCTTTGTAGTAATAAATGTGCAAAAAAATAAAAATTTATTATTTAGTTTTTAAAAATTAATTCTTTAGTATCAGTTTTTTCTTAGCTTTCAAGAATAGTTTGAGATAAAAGATTTAAAAAAGATTTTATTATTGAGATTGGTTTGGATTTGGTAAAACAGCATTCATGCTACCTGTATTTGTGGGTTGAGGAGTGGAATTGATTTGTTCTAAAAGTTTTATGGTTTCATCAAATTCAAAACTTTCTTCAGGATTTTGCCCTAAAAATTTTTGCATAAAATCTTTTTTAGCAATAGCTTCATCAAGCTCTCTATCACTTCCTTTTTGGTAAGCACCGATGCGGAGTAAAACCTCATTTTCTTTTAATAAAGAATTAAGTCTTTTAAATTTTCTTGCTAAGAGTTTGTGTTCGGGTGTAATGATATCCCCCATAACCCTTGAAGCTGAATTTTGTATATTAATAGGTGGATAAATTCCAAAATCAGTAAGTTCTCTGCTTAAAACTATGTGTCCGTCTAAAATAGATCTACTTTGATCAGCGATTGGATCACTCATATCATCTCCATCAACAAGCACGGTAAAAAATGCTGTGATAGTTCCTTTTCCTTCTTCTTTTCCAGTTCTTTCCATGAGTTGAGGCAAAAGACTTAAAACGCTAGGTGGGTATCCTTTGGTTGTAGGAGGTTCGCCAAGAGCAAGTCCTATTTCTCTTTGAGCCATAGCAAAACGCGTTACACTATCCATGATAAAAAGAACATCTTTGCCCTGTTCTTTGAAATATTCTGCTACACTCATAGCACAAAATGCACCATATTTACGCATTAAAGCACTATCATCGCTTGTTGCTACAATGATGACTGTATCGTCAAGTTTTCCACCTAAATTTTTTTGTATAAATTCGGGGATTTCACGTCCTCTTTCGCCGATTAAGGCTACTACTTTTATAGGTGCTTTTGAATTTTTAACTATCATTCCCATAAGGGTAGATTTTCCTACCCCACTTCCTGCAAAAATACCTAATTTTTGTCCTACTCCACAAGTTAATAAAGCATCAATGGTTTTAACTCCTACAGGAAAAACTTCTTCAATCAATCCCCTTTTCATCGCATCAATAGGAGCACGCATGATAGGCATGTATTTACTTACTTCAATAGGAGCTTTTCCATCTTTAGGACGCATAAAAGGATCAACCACTCGTCCCAAAAGTTCATCACTCACTCCTATTTGCATCCCAGCATCGCTGATAAAAGCACGATCCCCGATTTTAAAACCTTCTATAAAGCTAAAAGGGCTTAGATAGCTAAATTGTTCTTTGATTTCTACAACCATAGCTAAAGTATTTAAATTTGGATTTTCATTGGAAACAAGCTTAACGATATCTCCAACTCCTGTTTTAAGTCCGCGAATTTCAATACTTGTGGCTGATATTTTTGTAATCTCTCCAAAAACAGCACTTAAATTTTCTTTGCCGAGTTTGGAGCGAAGTTTTTCTAAATTCATTAAAAACGAACCTGTTTAGGGGAATTGATAAGTTCAAAAAATTCTTTGCGTGTTTTTTCATTTTTTAAAAACAACCCTCTAAGGGCTGAAGTGGAAGTAGTGGAATTAACCTTTTGCACCCCACGCATTTCCACACACATATGGCGTGCTTCTATGACAACGCCTACTCCTTTTGCATTAACATTTTCCATGAGTGCATCAGCAATTTGCTCTGTGAGTTGTTCTTGAATTTGCAAACGCCTCGCAAAAACTTCTACAAGACGAGGAATTTTACTCAAGCCCACGACTTTTTGATCGGGAATATAAGCTACATGGACGCGTCCAAAAAATGGCAAAAGATGATGTTCGCAAAGACTATAAAATTCTATATCGCGGACTAAAACCATTTCATTGTTAGAGCTTTGAAATAAGGCGTCATTTAAAACATCTTTAATATTTTCATGATAGCCTTTAGTTAAAAATTGAAAAGCCTTGAAAACGCGATTAGGAGTTTTTAATAATCCTTCTCTATTTGGATTTTCTCCTACGGATTCAAGTATGGTTGTTATACATTTTTCAAACTCTTTTTGCAAAATTATCTCCATAGTAGTTTTTGATTTTTGTCATTTTATCATAAATTGCTTTAAAATTTTATGCAAGTAATAAGGAAAAATTTGCTATTATTAAAGCTAAATTTTATTTTATAAGGAAAAATAATCATGGAAGTAAAAGCAAAGCAATTAGATTCTGTAAATGCGACTGCTAGCGTAAAAATTCCTTCGGGAATGATTAAAAATGAAGTGGAAAATTTGGCAAAAAAAGCTTCTAAAAATATAAAAATGGATGGTTTTAGACCTGGAAAAGTTCCAGTCGCAGCTGTGCTTAAAAGATATGAAAAAGAACTAACTCAAGATGCAGAACAAAATCTTTTTAAATCTGCTGTAGATAATGCTTTGAAAGAATTAAAAAAAGAGGCAAAAGAGCTTGTTGGTGAGCCTTATTTTGAAAAATTTGATCGCCAAAATGGAGAAATAATTGCAGAATTGGCACTTTCTTTCAAACCAGAACTTAAGTTAGATGGTTATGAAAAACTTATTCCAGAGTATCAAACTCCTAAAGTTACAAAAAAAGAAATTGATGAAAAAAAAGAAGAATTATTAAAAAGATTTGCAACTCCTGAAGCTATTAAAACAAAAAGAGCTTTAAAAGAGGGAGATTTTGCTAAATTTGATTTTGAAGGTTTTGTGGATGAAAAACCTTTTGATGGCGGAAAAGCTGAAAATTATATTTTAGAAATAGGTTCTAAGCAATTTATACCAGGTTTTGAAGAAGGCATGGTGGGTATGAAAATAGGAGAAGAAAAAGATATCAATGTTACTTTTCCTAAAGAATATGGAGCTCCTCATTTGGCAGGAAAAGATGCGGTATTTAAAGTAAAACTTCACGAAATTCAAGAACTTAAAATGCCAGAACTTGATGAAGAAATGGTTAAAAAACTTTTACCAAATGAAGAAAAACCAAGCGTAGAGCTTTTGGAAGAGAAATTAAAAGAGCAAATTAAAAATGAAAAATTATTTAAACTTGTAAATGATGAGTTAAAGGCTAAATTCGCAGACGCTTTAATCGCAGAATATAATTTTGATTTACCACGCGGTATAGTAGAGCAAGAAACGGATATGCAATTCCGTGCAGCATTTAATACTTTTAGTGAAAAAGAAATTGAAGAGATTAAAGCTGATAAAGAAAAATATCAACAAAAACGTGATTCTTTCAAAGAAGAAGCACAAAAAAGCGTAAAATTAACTTTTATTATTGATGAACTTGCAAAAATTCGTAAAATAGAAGTGAATGATCAAGAGCTTGTTCAAGCGATTTATTTTGAAGCGTATCGCTATGGAATGAATCCAAAAGAACATTTGGATAATTATAAAAAACAAGGAGCTTTACCAGCTGTAAAAATGGCTTTGATTGAAGAAAAACTTTTCAATGATATTTTTATGCCAAAAACAGAAAAATCAAGCAAAAAACAAAAAGAGGATAAATAATGGTTATTCCTTATGTTATTGAAAAATCAAGTCGCGGGGAAAGAAGTTATGATATTTATTCTAGGCTTTTAAAGGATAGAATTGTTATGCTTAGTGGCGAGATTCACGATGATCTTGCTGCTTCAATTGTGGCTCAACTTCTTTTTTTAGAGGCTGAAGATCCACAAAAAGATATTTATCTTTATATTAATTCTCCAGGCGGAGTGATCACAAGCGGTTTTAGTATTTATGATACTATGAATTATATTAAGCCAGATGTTTGTACTATTTGCATAGGTCAAGCAGCTTCCATGGGGGCGTTTTTATTAAGTTGTGGAGCAGAAGGCAAACGTTTTGCGTTGCCAAATTCAAGGATTATGATCCATCAACCTTTAGGTGGTGCTAGAGGACAAGCAACAGATATAGAAATTCAAGCTAAAGAAATTTTAAGACTTAAGACTATACTTAATGATATTTTGGCTAAAAATACTAAGCAAAAAGTTGCTAAAATCGCCAAAGACACAGAAAGAGATTTTTTCATGTCAGCACAAGAAGCTAAAGAGTATGGTTTAATCGATAAGGTTTTAGAAAAAAGTTTTAAATAATTTAAGGTGATGAAATTTTATGATTAGAAAGATTATTACTTATCCTAATCCTAGATTATTTTTAGAATCAGAACCTGTTGTGGAATTTGACTCAAATTTACATGATTTGCTTGATGATATGTATGAAACGATGATCGCAAGTCAAGGAGTGGGTTTGGCCGCTATACAGGTTGATATCCCTTTAAGAGCCTTATTGGTTAATATTGTAGATGAAAATGGGGAGCAAAAAAAAGAAGATTTACTTGAAATTATCAACCCTGAAATTATCCCTTTAAGTGAAGAAACGATCATTTATACTGAAGGTTGTTTGAGTATTCCTGATTTTTTTGAAGAGGTGCGACGCTATAATCATATTTTGTTAAAGTATCAAGATCGTTTTGGAGAACATAAAGAATTAGAGGCTAAAGATTTTTTAGCTGTAGCTATTCAGCATGAAAATGACCATTTAAATGGGCATTTGTTTATAGAAAAAATTTCTTTTTTAAAAAGGCAAAAATTTGATAAGGATTTTAAAAAGAAATTGAAAAATCAAAAAAAAGCTAAATGAAAAAATTAAAATGCATCAGTTATGGTGAAAATTTAGACATTATTGATGTAGAATCAACTTTTACAAGAGGTTTGCCTAATTTAAGCATAGTAGGACTTGCAAATACAGCGATCAAAGAAAGTATTGAGCGTATAAAAGCGACGCTTTTAAGTTGCGATTTTACATTTCCAGCTAAAAAAATTACTATCAATCTAAGTCCATCGGGAATTCCCAAAAGAGGATCGCATTTTGATTTAGCTATCGCTGTGCTTATTTTACTCCAAAATGAAGAATTGGACGATTTTTTTGTAGTGGGAGAATTGGGGCTTGATGGAAGTATAAAAAGCACAAATGAACTCTTTTCCCTTCTTTTGTTTTTATCCGCTAAAATAAATCATGCTAAAGTTGTTGTGCCAAAAAGCATAGCTTTAAAAGCTTCTATGATCCCTAACTTAGAAATTTATGGACTTGAAAATTTAAATGAGGCGATTGAATTTTTCAAAGAAAAAAATTATGAAAAATTTAAATTCTTGCAAAATCATCCTTTATTTAGTAATCCTTTAAAAATCAATGATGAAATTTTTATCCCTAATAATCAATTTGATTTAGATTTTAAAGATGTAAAAGGGCAGGAAAAAGCTAAAAAAGCTTGTATGATTGCTGCGCTTGGAATGCATAATATACTTTTTGAAGGAAGTCCAGGAAGTGGCAAAAGTATGTGTGCAAAACGCCTAGTTTATATTATGCCTCCTCAAAGTTTGAGTGAGGTTTTAATGCAAAATGCTTACATGTCTTTAAATTCTAAAGAATGCGAATTTGCTAAAACAAGAGCTTTTCGTCATCCGCATCACACCTCTACTAGAGCCAGTATTTTTGGAGGTGGCGCTAAGAATGCTAAAATTGGAGAGGTGGCACTCGCAAATGGAGGAGTTTTGTTTTTTGATGAATTTCCACATTTTAATAAACAAATCATAGAAAGTTTAAGAGAGCCTTTGGAGGATTATAAAATTCATATTTCAAGGGTAAATTCTAAAACCACCTATGAAACAAAATTTAGCTTTGTTGCAGCACAAAATCCTTGCCCTTGTGCTAATTTATTTTCTAAAAATTTATCTTGTACTTGCACAGATAATGAAATTAAAAAATACAAAAATCATATTTCATCTGCTGTGATGGATCGTATTGATTTGTATGTTGCCATGGATGAAATCAGTAAGGATGATAAAGCAAGTGTGACTTCTAAAGAAATGAGTGAAAAAATTTTGCAAGGCTTTATTTTTGGAAAAAAGCGAGGACAGAAAGAATTTAATGGAAAATTAAAAGATGAGGATTTACAAAATTTTTGCCCCTTAGAAAAAGATGCTAAAGATACCCTTGATTTAGCAATTTCTCGTTATAATCTTTCTTTAAGATCTGTTAATAAGGTTTTAAAAGTTTCAAGAAGTATAGCGGATTTACAAGAGAAAGAAATCATAAATAAAAGTCATATTTTAGAAACTTTAAGTTTTAGGATAAGAGGTTAATGATGGAAAATAAAAGCATAGCTATTTTTATCGATGCTGAAAATATTCCCGCAAAATACGCTAAAAGTATTTTTGATATTGCTTCAGATTATGGAGAAATTATTATCAAGCGAATTTATGGGGATTGGACTCAAAAAAATATCCAAAATTGGAAAGAGCAAATCGCGCAATACTCACTCATTGCTATGCAGCAATTTAATTTTGCAGCTAATAAAAATTCTAGCGATATGTATTTGATTACAGAAATTATGAGTGTATTTTATGAGAAAAATATCGATATTTTTGTCATTGTTTCAAGTGATAGTGATTATACTTCGCTTATACAAAAACTTAGAGAAAATAAAAAACAAGTCATTGGTATGGGACTTGAAAAATCGATACAATCTTATGTCAATGCTTTTAGTGAATTTTTTTATCTAGATCAAGATGAAAGAAAGAAAAAAACTGTTTTAAGCAATGATTATTTAAAAACCTTGATCAATATCACAGAGCAACTTATCGATGAAAAGGGTCGTGCAGAATATGCTCAAATTCGCACAAATATGAATAGAAAGTATTCTGATTTTAATCCGCAAAATTATGGATTTAAAAATTTTCGTGCTTTGATACAAAAATTTTTATCTAAAATGAAAAAATTTAAAGAAAAAAGAGAAAAAAATATTTATTTTTTAGTGGCTAAAGACGATGAAAGCTATTACTGATAATATCCAATTTTTAGAGAAAAATGCCATAAATAAAGGCTTAAGTGAAATTATTTTAATGGAAAATGCTGGCACAGCCTTAGCAAGACTTATTTCGCAAAAAGCTAAAAAATTAGGAGTTAAAAATTCTGAAATTTTATTTTTATTAGGTGGTGGTAATAACGCAGCGGATGGGCTTGTCGCTATAAGACATCTTAAAAAAGCTAAAGCTTATAAATTAGGTTTTAAAGAAAATGATATTTTTAAACAGCAAGAGCAAATTTTAATTAATTTTGGTTTTAAAATGATGAAAAAAGAGCCTAAAATTCATAAATTTAAAATCATTGTTGATTGTATTTTAGGCACAGGATCTAATAGGGCTTTGGATGAAAAGTATTGTGCATTGTTAGAAAAAATCAATAAAAGCAAAGCTTTAAAAATAGCTTGTGATATACCTACAAATTTAGGCTTTAATCCTTGTTTTAAAGCCGATATCACAGCTTGTATGGGTGCTTTAAAAGAAATTTTGCTTGAAGATTTTGCTAAGGAATTTGTAGGAAAAATAAAGCTTTTAAATTTAGGTATAAAAATGAAAAAATTTGCCCCTAAACCACAAAGTAAGCTTTTAGAAAAGAAAGATTTAAAAACGATCAAAAGAAATGCAAATTCCAATAAAGGCAAATTTGGCCATGTTTATATAGTTGGAAATTCAAGTGCGGGAACTTTAGCAGGACTTGGAGCGTTTAATTTTGGAAGTGGGCTTGTATCTTTGGTTGCTAAAAAAACTTTTTCTCCGCTTTTAATGTTAAAGCAAAAAATTTCTAATGAAGCCACAGCTATAGCTTTAGGTATGGGGCTTGAAAATTTGGATTTTTTAAAAGATGAGACTTTGCAAAATATTCCTTTAGTTTTGGATGCAAATTGTTTTTTAAGTGAAGCGATTTTGTGGTATTTAAACAGAGAAGATGTTGTGATTACTCCGCATCCAAAGGAATTTGTAAGACTTTGGAAAATGTGTTTTGATGAAGAATTAAGCGTGGAGAATTTACAGAAAAATCGCTTCTTTTATGCGAAAAAATTTGCCAAAAATTATAATTGTGTTTTGGTTCTTAAAGGAGCAAATCCTATTGTGATACAAAAAGAGAAAATATTTGTGATTAATCTAGGCAATGAAGCTTTGGCAAAAGGTGGAAGTGGAGATGTTTTAAGCGGAATGATAGCCGCACTTTTGGGAGCTAAATTTAAAGCTTTAAAAGCAGCCAAAAATGCTTGTTTGGCACATGCTTTGGTTGCTAAAAAATATAAATTTAATAAAAATAGCTTTGATGCTATAAAACTTGTAAAAGGATTAAAATGCTTATAAAATTAGCAATTCTTTTTAGTGGAAATGGGAGTAATTTAGAAAATATTTTAGAAAAACTCCACCAAAAAACTATAAGAGGCAATACTTATGAAGTAGTGCTTTGTCTTTGTAATAAAAAAAATGCTTTTGGCATACAAAGGGCTAAAAAATATGGACTTGAAAGTGTGATTGTGGAGCATGAAAATTTTTCTTCTAGGGAAGAATTTGATCAAGTTTTAGTAGAAAAAATTCAGCAAAGCGGCGCGGATTTAACCATATTGGCTGGATTTATGAGAATTTTAAGTCCGGTTTTTACAAAAAATATTAAAGCGATCAATCTTCATCCTTCTTTACTTCCACTTTTTAAAGGAGCTCATGCGATAGAAGAGAGTTTTAAAAGCGATATGAAGGTGGCTGGAGTGAGTGTGCATTGGGTCAATGAAGAACTCGATGGCGGGAAAATCATTGCTCAAAAAGCTTTTGAAAAAGAAGAAATGAATTTTGATGAATTTGAAGAAAAGATTCACAATCTAGAATATGAGATTTTACCTAATAGTGTAGTAAAAATATTTGAAAAGCAATGTAATTAAGGAAAAATAATGTTTGAATGGGTTTTTAGCTTTGATTCTTGGATCGTTTTGATCACTTTAACTGCACTTGAAATTGTGCTTGGGATTGATAATATTATTTTTTTAGCTATTTTAGTGGCTAAGTTACCTCCAAAATCTCGAGATAAAGGGCGTATTTTAGGTCTTGCTTTTGCGATGATCACACGAATTTTACTTCTTTTATCACTTTTTTGGGTTATGAAGCTCACAAAGCCTTTGTTTGATATCTTGGGTAATGAAATTTCAGGTAGGGATTTGGTGCTTTTGCTTGGAGGACTTTTTTTGATTATAAAATCCATGAAAGAAATTAAGGATCAAATTTTACACAAAGAAGAAAATGAAAGTCAATTTAAGGCGAGTAATAAACTTTGGGTAGTTGTAGCTGAAATAGCGATCATAGATATAGTCTTTTCTTTAGATAGCGTGATTACTGCTGTGGGAATTGCTAAAGACGTTACAATTATGATTATAGCAGTAATTCTTGCCGTAGCAGTGATGCTTTTTGCTTCTAAGCCGATTGCTAGTTTTGTTGAAAAATATGCTTGTATAAAAATTTTAGCACTGACTTTTTTAGTGTTAATCGGTGGCGTTTTGGTGGCCGAAGGTTTTGATTTGCATATAGATAAAGCTTATGTTTATGTAGCTATGGTTTTTGCTTTAATCGTTCAAATGTTAAATATTTTAGATCAAAGAAAGGAAAAAGATGCCTAAAGATGTTAATGGAGTCGAGTTAAATTCAGGAGATAATGTAAGCGTGATCAAGGATCTTAAAGTAAAAGGAGCTAGTGCTACTTTAAAAAGAGGGACAACCATAAAAAATATTAAATTAAGTTCAAAAGATAATGAAATTGAAGCTAGAGTGGATAAATTTGGCACTATTGTTCTTAAAACAGAATTTTTAAAGAAAATTTAGGTAAAAAGTTGCGAATTTTACTCATATTGCGAGGAAATTATTACGCAGGACAAGAAGAATTTATTGCTCAAAATCAATTACAAGATTATACGCTTGATTTAAATTTTTTTCGTTTGCTTTCTGGAAGTGTGAAAGAAGTTGCAAGTGAATATAGAAATTTAAACACTAAAAACGATACTCAGCTTTATAAAATTTTATTTACCCTTTTAGAATTGCGTATGCAAAAGGGTGAATTTTGTATTATTAATGCTTATGATCAAGTTTTGAAAAATTATAAAGAATTAGCGAATAAATATCGCTATACAGTTTATATTGTAGAATTTAAAAGCTCTTTAGAGCAATGTTTTACAAAAAATATACAAAAAGCCAAAGAAAAAGGTTTTTTAATCCCTTACGCCCTTTTAGAAAGAATGCATTTTTTACTGGAAAAAACTCCTAAAAAATATCCGATTTTAACTCCTCAAAATTGGAGAGAATGTCTTTATAAAATCCCTGATTTAAGTGCTTATAAAAAGATTCACCATATAGGAGATATACAAGGGTGCTATAGTGTTTTAAGAGAATATATTAAAAAAATCAAAGAAGATGAGTATTATATTTTTTTAGGAGATTATATTAATAGAGGCATAGAAAATGGTAAGGTTTTGAAATTTTTATTAAAAATTTGCGAAAAAGAAAATGTGTGCTTGTTGGAAGGAAATCATGAAAAATATCTTATAAATTGGGCAAATGGAGAATTTGCTAATTCTAAGGAATTTAATGAAAATACATTAAAAGATTTTAAAAAAGAAAAACTCACCCCAAATGACGCGCAAAAATTTTATCCTTATTTAAAAGAGTGTTTGTATTATAAATTTGAAGATAAATTGATTTTTTGTTCTCATGGAGGTGTAAATGTCTTGCCTTCTGAACCTTGGCAGATTAGCTTTATGCCAAGTTATGATTTTATTTATGGAGTTGGGCATTGTGAAAATAGCCAAAGCATTGCTAATCAGTTTTGCAATTTAAACAAAGAAAATATTTATCAAATTTTTGGGCATAGAAATAGAGAAAAGCTACCAACTCAAATTGCAAAGCGTGTTTTTTTATGTGAAGGGAAAATCGATGCTGGGGGTTATTTACGCGTAGTGACTTTAAATAAAGAAGGTTTTAAGTGTATAGAAATAAAAAATAATATTTATAGAAAGAAGTAAGATTAGCTTACTTCTTCTTCATTGCCGGTTTTTTTTACAACCTTAACTCGCTCTATGGAATTTCCATCCATTTTTTTAACTTCATAATAACAAAGCTCATCTTCTATGCGATCGCCAACCACTGGCAAACGACCCAATAGATTAAAAACATAGCCTCCTATAGTAACTTGTTCAAGATCTTCATTATAGCTGATTAAAAGCATTTCTTCGACGGTTTCTATATCGCAACGTCCTTGAAATTCATAAATATTATCAGCAAGTTTTTTGTAACTATCTTCTTCATTTTCATTTTTAATCTCGCCGATAATTTCTTCCATGATATCTTCCATGGTTAAAATTCCAGCAGTACCGCCATACTCATCAATAACAAGTGCAGTATGAGATCTTTCTTTATTCATTCTTACTAAAACTTTTGAAATGCTGATATTTTCAGGAACTAAAATAAGAGGTTTAACAAAAGAATCTAAATTTTTACTTTTAGAATTGAGTTCATTTTGGACGATATCGCGTATATGAATCATACCCAAAATGCTATCTTTAGAACCGTCTATATAAGGAAAACGTGTGTGTTTGTGCTCACAAATAATTTGCATATTTTCCTCATAAGTTTTTTGTTTATTTAAGCAAATCATATCCTTACGCGGTGTCATAACCTCTTTTGCAACTGTATCTGAAAAATCAACTGCATTGCGGATAATTTCAGTTTCAAATTCATCTAAAACTCCGCCTTTTTGACTTTCACTTGCAATGATTTTAATCTCTTCTTCGCTGTGGGTTAATTCACTTTCTTTAGCGGGTTTGATTCCAAAAATTTTTAAATTTATTGCTGCTAGAAAATCAAAAATTTTAATAAAAGGCAAAAAGAGTATCCAAAACCAATTTAAAGGTCTAGCTATCCAAAGTACAGCTTTATCAGCTATAGCTATAGCTATTGATTTTGGCACAAGTTCTCCTAAAACCACATGTAAAAGAGTGATAATGCTAAAGGCGATAATAAAAGAAATAGTATGAATAAGAACAGCATTAAAACCTAATTTTAATAAAGCAGATTCAAGCATTTTTGCAACGGCTGGTTCACCGATCCAACCTAAAGCAAGAGAGCTTAAAGTTATACCTAATTGACAAGCACTCAAGTAAGTATCAAGTCTAGAAGTAACTTCCAATGCCTTTTTAGCACCTGATTTTTTTTCTTTAACCATTTCTTCGATTTTTGTTCGTCTTACTTTAACAATACTAAATTCAGATAAAACGAAAAATCCATTTAAAAGCACCAAAAGCAGTGCAACAAAAACCATAAATATAGAATATCCTATATCAAAAGATGATGAAGGTAAAGTTTGATTTAGATCAAAAACCTGACTGGGGTCCAATGAAACTCCTTATAATTAAAATAAAATACTTAATTATACAATTAAAAGTAAATTTTTTGCTTAATTTTTTATTTTAAAGATTTTTTATAATCTATATTGATTTCAAATTCTTTTAAACGCTTATAAATACTTCTAAGTTGGGTAATAGTTGTCCAATTTGTGATAAAAACGCTAAAAGAACTTCTGACTTGATCAAATGCATTATTGATTTGCATTACAATTCCAAGCGTAATAATACCTCCAAAAAGACTTGGAGCCATGATTAAAAACGGAATAATAACAATAATTTGCTCAAATAAAATAAGCCAAATATTAAAATAACCATAATGTAAGAAAAGTCTTTTGTAGCTAAATTTAAGTCCAGTAAAAAGTTCTATTATGGTTTCATTTTTCGCAAATTTTTCTCGGTTATCTTCGGCATAGACTAATTCCTTCCTAAAGGCCGCTTCTACTTTTTGATTGTTATATTCAAGTCCTGGAAGTTTAATCCCTACAAACCAAGAAGCTATCAAACCACCCAAAGAAATAAAAAGGGCAACATAAACAAGTAACCCATCTGTATTTTTTAAAAAATAAAAGCTTGAATTTTCATCCAAATTTAAAAACAATGCCTTAGTAGCTAAATCACTTAAATTCCACAAAATAGGAATAAAAGCTATAAGAGTCATTAAAGCTTTTACAAACGAAAGTCCAAGACTTTCTACAATTTTAGAAAAATTATAAACATCTTCTTGAATTCTTTGAGAACTTCCTTCGATATTGTCATTTTTATTTTTCCAAAATTTTAAATAAGAAAAAGTCATGGCTTCTCGCCATTTAAAAGCATAAACGCTTGCAAAATAAATATTAATTGTTGCAATGAGAACATAAGGGATGGCAATGCCTAAAAAAACAAAAATGAGTGAATAAAAATCTTGCAAATCATAAAAAGGTTTTTCAAGTATCGCGGGTGTTTGAAGAAAATATTTTAATAAATTTTGATAATAATAAATTGCAAATTTATTAATAAAATTAGCATTTTCAAAAGAATTTTTAGCTTGTTCTTTCGCCTTTATAATGCTTTGCACTACTGAATTAATTTGATCTAGAGATAAATTTTTATCTTTAATTTTTTGAGAAATTTGCGTTAAGTTTTGTTCTTTATAATCTTTTTGTTCTTCTAAAATTTGGATAATTTGCCTAAAAATATCTTTGTCAATATAGGATGAATTTTGCGTGGTTTCTATATTTAGTCTTTGTTTGTTTTCATTTTGAATTTCTTGAATTTTTTTAGCTTTGGCTTTTTCATACACAAAACTTTGATTATAGTCTTTAGAGTCAATGTCAAGTTCTCTAAGTAAAGAAGGAGTGATTTTAAAATCTTGCTTGAATTTTGCTTCGTCAAAATTTAAAACAATGGCATTAATTTTTGGTTTTTGGATGGTGTTATAAAAGTCATTATACCAAGAATTAAGTGCCACATTAAAACTTGTTTGCAAATATAAAAAAAGCAAAAGCAAAAAAAGCCCTAAATAAGCCCACAAAGCCCACTTTTTAGAAGCAAAAAAAGAATGAAACATCAATCTCCTTATTTATTTATATTTTGATATTCTACTTTAGCAAGGTAAAAAATGATATAATATAACTTTAGTTTATTAAAGGAATGAAGAATGAAAAATCTTTTAATCATAGGCGCAGGAGGTGTTAGTCGCGTAGCTACTGTAAAATGCGCAATGAATTCTGATACTTTTTCTAAAATCACTTTAGCCAGTAGAACTAAAAGCAAATGTGATGAAATTGCCGCTTTTATTAAAGAACGTTTGGGGGTGCAAATTCAAACCGCACAAATTGATGCTGATGATAGTGATGCGGTTGTAGAGCTTATCAAAAAAACAGGGGCGCAAATTTTGCTTAATGTTGCTTTACCTTATCAAGATTTAAGCTTAATGGATGCTTGTATAAAGGCAGGAATTCATTATATAGATACAGCAAATTATGAACACCCTGATTTAGCTAAATTTGAATACAAAGAACAATGGGCCAGAAATGAAAAATTCAAAGAAAATGGAATTTTAGGACTTTTAGGAAGTGGATTTGATCCAGGGGTGACTAATGTTTTTTGCGCTTATGCTCAACAAAATTTATTTGATGAAATTCATTATATTGATATTTTAGATTGCAATGCGGGTGATCATGGTTATGCTTTTGCAACTAATTTTAATCCAGAAATTAACTTACGCGAAGTTTCAGCTAAAGGGCGTTACTGGGAAAATGGGCAATGGATAGAAACAGAACCGATGCAAATAAAAATGGAATGGGATTATCCAGAAGTTGGAGTCAAAGATAGCTATTTGCTTTATCATGAAGAGCTTGAAAGTTTAGTTAAAAATATCAAAGGACTTAAAAGAATTCGATTCTTTATGACTTTTGGTCAAAGTTATCTTACCCACATGAAATGCCTTGAAAATGTTGGAATGCTTGGAATTAAACCTGTAATGCATCAAGGAAGAGAAATTATTCCGATTGAATTTTTAAAGACTTTATTGCCAGATCCTGCAAGTTTAGGTCCTAGAACTAAAGGTTATACTAATATAGGTTGTGTGATACGCGGGATTAAAGATGGCAAGGATAAGCAAATTTATATTTATAATGTTTGCAATCATGAAGAATGCTATAAAGAAACTGGCGCACAAGCAGTAAGTTACACTACAGGAGTTCCTGCGATGATAGGCACTAAGCTAATTGCTAAAGGAATTTGGCAAGGTCAAGGCGTGTTTAATATGGAGGAATTTGACGCTAAACCTTTCATGGATGAACTTAATTCTAGTGGGCTTCCTTGGAAAATCATCGAAATGACGCCAAATTTAGGGGAGTAAGTGTAAAACACTTACTTTTGCCCTATGTAGATAAAATGTTGCACACTACCTTCAAAATTATAAAGATTAATAAGCTCGTAATCACCCCAAAATAAAGGCTTGAAAGGTTTAAAATCTTCTTTTAGTTCTTCAATATCTTTGGTAAAGCGAATAAAAGAAGAACCGCTTAATCTACCGCTTGGACATCCTTTGACTTCGCGTAAGCCATTTTCCATAACCTCTCCTCTTTCACACATGCTGTAACCTTTATCACTCATCATAGTTGCGAAGATAATAGCACCTTTATTGCAAATATCATATAATTCTTGAACGGTTTGTTTAAAACTTTCAAAAGGAAGATAATAAAGACTTTGATTGGCTAAAATCAAATCCATTTTTACATTAAAAAGATTTTTTATACTTGAATTTGGAGCAATAACATGAAAATTGTTAGAATTTAATTTAGGATCTCTTTGCCAAATTTCTTTTAAACTAGGAACTATATCTAAGCCGTAAGCTTTATACCCCCCCCCCCGTAGTGTCTTGAAGATATTTAGAATGCACACCATTACCACAACCAAAATCTAGCAAATTTCCGCTTGTTTTATTGAGTTTATATTTTAAAATTCTTTCATAAAACCTTATAACATGACCATCAGGATATTGTAATCCATAGCCTTCTTTTTCGTATTTTTGAGTGTAAGCAGATAAAGAATTATCCATAAATTTCTCCTTTGTGTTTAGATGTAAAGTATAATATTATATAAAAAATTAAAAAATAAAAATTTAATATTTAGATTTCAATATTTTGAAAAAAATCAGAAATTTCAACTTGTAATACTTTTGATATTTTGTATAAATGTTCTAAATTAAAATGGATATTATTATATCCAGATTCAGCTCCACCCACCAAAGAACAAGATTTATAACCTATTTCTAAGCTAAGTTCTAATTGAGACAAACCTTTTTCTTTTCTAATTCTCGCAACATTCTTATCTACATTTCTATGAAATTGTTCGATTCTTGCTATTATAATAGATTAAATTAGAAAGGAAGTTTTTATGAAAAAACTAGAAATGTTAGTTTTAGTATTATTTATTTGAGGTTGTGGAAGTGGAGAACCTCCTATTCAAATTGAAACTTTTGAACAATATAATCCATTTATTTCATTCAAAATCAAAATTTTTAAAAATTACTTCTTTGGTGGATTCTGTGAAAATTACCGATATAGTCCCTAATCGTGGAAAATGCAAAGTTGGGGGCATTTTAGATCAAGGCAAAGTTAAAATTAATAAAATATTGAAATACGGACAAGTCTGGGACTATATCCCTATAACTGGATGTGGTAAATTGTTAGAAGTTCAAGTAAAAACGGATAAAGGAGAATGGAATTTTAAATTTTAACTATTCCGCATAAAGCGGAATAGAATCATTTTACTGGATGAAGTTCGTTAGCATAGAAGCTGATTGAATTTATACCTTCTTTTAAAGCCCACTCATAAGCTTTTGATACAAAATCCCAATTGATATGAGCATAGAATTTTTCCAAATAAGCAGGACGAGCATTACGATGATCTACATAATAAGCATGTTCCCAAACATCGACTACAAGTAAAGGAATTTTATCTTCAGTGATAGGAGTAGCAGCATTTGAAGTTGCAATTAATTCTAATTTTTGATTTTTGCTGTTATAAACAAGCCAAAACCATCCAGATCCAAAAAGACCTGTAGCTCCTTTAATAAATTCAGCTTTAAAATTCTCTAAAGAACCGAATTCTTTTTCTAAAGCTGCCTTTAAATCCCCTTTTATTTCACAGGCATTTGGAGTGATACAATCAAAATAAAAATCATGATTATAAACTTGAGCTGCATTATTAAAAATTCCACCATTTGATGATTTGATAATGCTTACAAGATCTTTATTTGCAAATTCCGTATCTTTAATAAGATTATTTAAATTAGTTACATAAGTATTATGATGTTTTCCATAATGATAATTAAATGTTTCAGCACTTAAAAAATCGCCAAAAGCATTGATATCATAAGGTAGTTTTCTTAATTCAAACATATTTTCTCCTTTTTTATTTTTGATAAAATATTGTAACATAAAAAGTTATAAAAAAGTAATTTAAAATAAGCTTTATGAAAAATATTTTTTTAGATTTTTAATTTTTTGGTAGATTTATGAGTGGTGACCCATACGAGACTCGAACTCGTGTTACCGCCGTGAAAGGGCGATGTCCTAACCGCTAGACGAATGGGCCTTTTATACATTTTTGAAAATTAATAAAGCGAAATTATATATTTTTAATTCTTAAATATCCATTAAAATTATTTTATCTATGAAAAAATTAATATTTTTTTGATTATAATTTCATTTTATTTTTGGAGTTTTTATGGATTATTTAAGTCTTATTTTTCTTTCTTGTGCTTTAGCAATGGATGCCTTTGCAGTTTCTTTGTGTAAGGGTTTTAGTGTTAAGAGATTAAATTTGAAACATTATTGTATTGTGGGTGCTTATTTTGGTGGTTTTCAAGCCTTAATGCCTGTTTTTGGATATATTATTGGCTTAAGTTTTGCGTCTTTTGTGGCAAGTATTGATCATTGGATAGCATTTATTTTACTCGGTTTTATTGGGGTAAAAATGATCAAAGAAGCACTTGAAAATGAAGAATGTGATATTCATGCTAATCAGTTTGATTTTAAGATTATGTTTTCTTTGGCTATTGCGACTAGCATTGATGCTTTAGCGGTTGGAGTTAGTTTTGCATTTTTAGAAACTCCTTTGTTTATAGCAGTTTTATTTATCGGTTTTATCACTTTTGTATTTTGCGTTTTAGCTTTGAAAATAGGTAATAAATTTGGAGTTTTCTTAAAAAATAAAGCCGAATTTTTAGGAGGGGCTGTTTTGATTATTTTGGGTGTAAAAATTTTAATCGAGCATTTGTTTTTTAATGCGTGAATTTTTGTTTTAAAATTTCAAAAGCTTCATTAAAATTTAAAGCTATGCTTTGAAATTTTCTATTAAATGTTCTTTGTCGTTTGGCAAGTTGTGCAGTGTGCGTTGTGATTAAATTTTCAAGTTCATCAAAAGAAATTTTTCCATCTAAATATTCTTTACATTCTTTTAAACCTATGCAATTTAAAGCTTTAGTGTCGCGATGAAATTGAGAAAAAAGCTTTTTAGCTTCTTCTAAAAGACCTTCTTCAAGCATTTTTTTAGTTCTCATTTTTATGCGATCTCTTAGCAAATTACGCTCCCAAACGATTTCATAAATTTCTATATTTTTCAAAACTCCTTCTTTTTGCGTTTGCTTTAAAAAAATACTAGGAATTTCTTTTGTGATCTCATAAATACTCAACCATTTTTTCAAACGATAAGTGTCATTTTTTTCCACTTTAAAACTAGGATCGATTTTGCACATTAAAGAGTAAATTTCATCATTGCTTAGATCAGTTTTTATTTCTTCTATTTTTTGGCTTAAGCCATCCATCATGGTTTTTAAATAAAATCCAGTTCCGCCTGTTATAATTAAAGGTAAATTTCTTAATTTGGCAAATTCTTTAGCCTTTTGGTATTCTTTGATAAATAACTCCACATTAAAATGCTCATCAACACTGATTAAATCTATGCCAAAATAATGAAAATTTTCAAGTTCTTCTTTAGAAGGTTTAGCACTTGCAATATTGATTTCTTTATACACACAAAGACTATCAAGGCTTAAAATAACTGCATTAAAATTTTTGGCTAATAAATTAGCCAGATGAGTTTTTCCACTCGCAGTTGTTCCGATAATAGCTATTTCAAAAAACATAAAATGAATTTATCCTAAAATTTATTAAAATTTGAGTAAAATCATAGCAAAAATTTTTAAAGCGGAAAAATGAATTTATTTTGGACAAAATTTAAAGATATTTTAGAACTTATTGTATTTAAGCATTCTATTTTTGCCTTACCTTTTTTGTTTTCATCGATGATTGTGGGCTCAAAGCTTGCAAATGGTACAGCTTGGTTTGGTTTTAAGGCTTTGATTTTGGGTATTATTTGTGCTGTGAGTGCTAGAAATTTTGCGATGGCAAGTAATCGTTTAATGGATGAAGATATAGATAAAGATAATCCACGTTGTGCTAATCGTCCCAATATAAGCGGAAAAATTGGTAAGAAAAGTATTTGGATATTTATTATTTTAAACGCTTTGATTTTTGTGCTTTGTTCTTATTTTATTAATCCTTTGGCTTTTTATCTTTCTTTTCCGGTACTTTTTGTTTTGGCAATTTATTCTGCTTTTAAGCGTTTTAGCTCTTTGGTACATTTGGTTTTAGGCTTTTGTTTGGGTTTAGCTCCTATAGCTGGAAGTGTTATCGTGATGGGTGAAATTCATATTTATAGTGTTGTTTTATGTTTAGGGGTTACTTTTTGGACTGCCGGATTTGATTTGCTTTATTCTTTACAAGATATGGATTATGATAAAAAAACGGGACTTTTTTCAATCCCTGCTCAATTTGGTGCTAAAGCAACTTTACTGATTTCTGCCTTTTTTCATGTTTTAGCTGTATTATTTTGGTTGCTTTTTGTTTGGCAAGTTTGGGGTATAGCTTTGGGATATATTTCATTATTTGGTGTATGTATTTGTGGCGTGATTTTGCTTTTTGAACATAAAATTGTTCATAATAATTTTGATCGTATTGATAGAGCATTTTTTACTTTAAATGGCTATTTGAGTATGATATTTTTTATTTTTATTTTGGTTGATTTATTATGGAATTAAAATTATTTAAAGCTGGATTTGAAGCTGATTTGGAAAGTTGCAAGATAGAGGATAATCATTTTTTACAAGAATATCTTAAACTCGGAGCCATTTCACAGCTTTCAAAATGGAAAAAAATGGCCACTCGTATTGATTTTAGCGACGGAGAAAAGATAATTTTTGATTTAATTTTAAGTTTAAAAGAAGATATTTTAAGGGTAGAAAGCGCTATACATAAAGATGAAGAACTTATGCCTTTAAAACAAAAATCCATCGTAGAATCTTTAAATTTTGAACATCTTAATTTTTTAGAAAATATTTTAGAAATTGATCAAGAATACTACATAAGGTTTAGTCTTAATAATCAAAAAATGGCGCTTTTTGCAAAAGCTAAAAGTCAAACCTTAGCACAAATCATTAAGATTAAGCCAGAAGATAAAACAGCATTTGATGCCTTTGTTGTTGAGATACAAAGAGATATGATTAGAAATAAAAAGGAGCTAGAACATGAGTAATGATGTGATTTATTTGGTTTTTGTATTTGTGCTTTTAGTTGCAATGTTAGCTTATATTAATATCAAAGAAAGAGAAAACAATACAAAACTTACAAAGCTTCAAGGAGTGATTGAGGATATAACTAAAGAAATGCATTATTTTCGCAAAGAACTTGGGATAAAAGAAGAAGATGAAAATGATGAAGAAGACTATAAAATCACACTTTTGAAAGAAGAAATGCAAATTGAACTTGAAAAACAAATCAGTGCTAAAATTACTCCTGTTTTAAGAACTCTTAAAACGATGGAGCATATCATAGAGGATTTTCAAAATGAACAGCAAAATCGTCTTTTAAATTTAGAGCAAAAAGCACAAAGTATGACTAAGCTTACTCCAAATTATGATACAGAAGAACAAAAAATTATTGATCTGTTTAAAGAAGGAAAAACCATAGAGCAAATCGCCAAAGACTTAAGGATAGGAATTGGAAATGTTGAGCTTGTTTTAAAATTTAAACAGCTTATAAAATAACATTAGGGGTTTTAATGCTAATTGACCAATTTGGTAGAAAAATTGATTATCTTAGAATTTCGGTAACTCAGCGTTGTAATTTTCGTTGTCTTTATTGTATGCCAAAAATTCCATTTAATCACCAACCTAAAGAAAATTTATTGAGTTTTGAAGAACTTTTTTTATTTGTAAAAGCAGCCATTGATGAAGGAATTGAAAAAATTCGCATTACCGGAGGTGAGCCTTTATTGCGTAAAGATTTAAGTATCTTTATTAAAATGATTCATGATTATAAAAAAGAGCTTGATTTAGCGATCACAACGAATGGATTTTTATTAAAAGACTTTGCTAAAGATCTTAAAAATGCAGGCTTAAAACGTTTAAATGTTTCACTGGATACCTTAGATGAAAAAAAGGCAAAACAATTAGCACAAAAAGATGTTTTATCAAGTGTTTTAGCTGGAATTGAAGAAGCTTTAAATGTTGGATTAAAAGTTAAGTTAAATACCGTTGCGCTTAAAAATTTAAATGATGATGAGCTTATAGCTCTTTTAGAATTTGCTAAAGCTAAAAATATACAAATTCGTTTTATAGAATTTATGGAAAATACTCACGCTTATGGAAAATTGCAAGGTTTAAAAAGAGATGAGATTATCCAAATTTTAAGCCAAAAATATGATGTAAAACTCATTAAAAAGGCGGAAAAAGCTCCAGTGAGTCTTTATAGTGCTAATGATTATGAATTTGGGATCATTGATCCACATAGTCATGAATTTTGCGATTCTTGCAATCGCATCCGTCTTAGTGCTGAAGGGCACTTAATACCTTGTCTTTATTTTGATGAAGCTTTGAGTATTAAAGAGGCAATTAGAAAAGGTGATGTAAAAGCTGCTGTGGAAATTTTACAAGAAGTATTACGTAATAAGCCTGAAAAAAATAAATGGAGTGTTGTAGATAATGAAACTTCATTGCGTGCTTTTTACCAAACCGGAGGTTAAGTTTGCAAATCGTTGAGACTTTTTTAAGCGTCCAAGGAGAGGGTAAATATAGCGGAAAGTTAGCTATTTTTGTCCGTTTTGCAGGTTGTAATTTTAATTGCAGCGGTTTTGGGGTTGAAATCAAAAAAGATGGAAAAATTCTTAAAGGTTGCGATACCATAAGGGCTGTTTTTACTCAAGAATTCAAAGAAAAATATAAAAATCTAAGTGCGGATGAAATTTTTAATCAAATAATAAAACTTAAAGATAAATTTAATCCTATAGTTGTAATTACCGGCGGAGAGCCTTTGATCCATCATCAAAATTCTGAATTCATTATTTTGATCAAATCCTTATTAAAAGCGAATTTTGAAATTCACTTTGAAAGCAATGGTAGTATAGAGATTGATTTTTCAAAATATCCTTTTTATAAAGAATGTATTTTTGCCTTAAGTGTTAAATTGGAAAATAGCGGAGTAGATCGTAATAAGCGTTTAAATTTTAAAGCTCTTAAATCATTTAAAGATAATGCTAAAGATAGTTTTTATAAATTTGTATTGGATGTAAATACGCTAAATAACTCTTTGGAAGAAATTTTAGAAATTTTAAAAGAGGCTCCTAATGAAGTTTTTTGTATGCCTATGGGGGAAAATCAGATGAATTTAGACAAAAATGCAAAAAAAATTGCTGAATTTTGTATTAAGAATGGATATAATTATTCTGATAGAATTCATATTCGTTTATGGAATGATAAAGAGAGTGTATGATTATTAGAAAATTATTTGAATTTGAAAACGCCCATATTGTTAGATTTTGTTCTTCAAAACGTTGTAAAAGTAGCATACATGGACATTCTTACAAGGTTGAAGTTTTGCTTGAAAGTCGATATTTGGATAATGCAGGAATGGTTTATGATTTTGGGCTTTTAAAAACTTATATACGCCAGATTATTGATAGTTTTGATCATGCTATTACGCTTTTTAATCAAGATGATCAATCTTATTTACAAGAAATGAAAAAATATTCTCAAAGATGGATTACTTTGCCTGTTAATGTGAGTGCGGAAAATTTTTGTCGCGTGTTTTTTATACTCATTGATGCTTTGCTTAAGCAAACAAAGATGGTTAATGGAGAACAAGGTGTGAATTTGCAAAGTATTATAGTTCATGAAACAAGAACAGGTTACGCTCAAGCTTTTAAAGACGATGCTTATTCAGATATTTTGCCAAAAATTTCTCTTGATGATATTGAATTTTCAGCAGCCATTAAAGCAGAATGGAATGATATAGATTTTTATGATAAATTAAAAAATTTGCATATTTTTACAAATCCTAAGGAGATCTAATGGGCAAAATTTTAACTATTTTTATAAGTTTTTTTATCGTTTTATCGATCAGTGCTTGCGGTGATAATGATGAGTTAAATTCTAAAAAACAAAATTCTACAGAAGATAAAGTTGAGTTAGAAAAAAGCGATGAATCAACCCAATTAAGTGATACAAATTTACCTTTGCCTGTGGATGATGAATCAGATAATTTTAATACATCCTATAATGCAAATTCTAGTGTTATAGGTTCTTTATATAAACAAAAATGCGCTAGTTGTCATGGAGAAAAAGGAGAATTAAGGCCTAAAAAAAGTGTAGCTATTAGAAATTTAAGTTTTGAGAATTGGACTTTGAAAATTCAAAAATTAAAAGATGATTCTCATGCTTTTTTAACAAAAGAACAAAGCGATAATTTAGCAAAATATATCATTAAGGTAAAATAATCATGGAACAAAGTTATCATTTTTTTCTAGCCTTACATCTTTATAGTCTATATGCGAGTGGTTTTTTAATGTTTTTTTACTTGATTTTAACTCAAGGCAATTTTAAAACAGAATTCATTTTTATCCGTAGAATTAGATTATTTTTACCCATATATAATACTTTTTTAGCTTTTATGCTTTTTACAGGCCTTTTGCTTTTAGCTATGAAAAAATTTCAAATGAATTTACATTTTTGGCTAATGATTGCATCTTGGATTTTAATTTTGGCTTTGGCAATTTTTCATTTTGTGCAGTTTAAAAAAGCTCGTAAAATAAGGCGTTATATTGCCTTTAGATGGGTGAGTTTTTTGATTTTATTTTGTGAAATGTTATTGTTATTTTTACCTTTTGTTTTAAAGAAATATTTATAAAATGCAATTTTTATATCATCAAAAAGCTGGTGAGGAAATTTTAAAATTAAAGGGTGAAGAATTTTCTCATCTGAAAGCAAGAAGGGTTAAAGAAAATGAAATATTAACCTTAAGAAATTTGGAGGATGAATTTGTATATGTTTATAAAATTTCTAATCTAGAGCGTCATTCTTGCGAGTTGCATTTTTTAAATAAGGAAAATAAAACAACGCACAAAAAATCCACTTTAAATTTAGCCTTAGCTGTGATAGATATTAAAATTTTAGAAAAAACCCTTCCTTTTTTAAATGAACTTGGGGTTGAAACTTTACATCTTGTTTTCACTGATTTTTCTCAAAGAAATTTCAAAATAGATTTAAGTCGTTTTGAAAAAATCATCGTTGCATCTTGTGAGCAATGCGGAAGAGAAAGTAAAATGAAAATACAAATTTATAATCATATAAAAGATTTTTATGAAAGATTTCCAGAAGCGGTTTTGGTTGATTTTGAAGGAGAAGTTAAGGAATTTGATTTGAATAAAATTTATTTTGTAGGTCCTGAAGGAGGATTTAGCCAAAGTGAAAAACAAATTTTTAAAGAAAAAATTGGATTAAAAGCTCCAAATATTCTTAAAAGTCAAACCGCCATTATATCAATTGCCTCAAAAATACTTCTTTAAAATTTACTTAAATTAATCTATTTTTTATATTATATTTACTATAATCACCGTTTATTGTTTTATTTTTAAGGAAAAGTTATGAAAAAAGAAATTCACCCAGAATATGTAGAATGTAAAGTTAGTTGTGCTTGTGGCAATACTTTTGTAACTAAGTCTAATAAAAATGAATTAAGAGTGGATATTTGTTCAAGTTGTCATCCTTTTTTTACAGGAAGTGAAAAAATAGTTGATGCTGCGGGTCGTGTAGAGAAATTTAAGAAAAAATACGCAATGCAATAATTATGCTCTATTTTATTCCTACCCCGATAGGAAATTTAGGCGATATATCTTTTCGTGCTTTAGAGCTTTTAAAGACTTGTGAAATTTTTTTCTGTGAAGATACAAGAGTAAGCAAGTCTTTACTTTTATCACTTTCTCATAAATTTCAAATTGATTTTAAAACTAAAAAAATGATCGCTTTTCATACTCACAATGAAAGGGAAATTTTAAAAAATCTAAATCCAGAAATTTTCTCCAAAAATGTAGCTTTTTTAAGTGATGCAGGTATGCCAGGTATTAGTGATCCAGGATATACTTTGGTTGATTTTGCTTTAAAAAATGGTATTGAATTTGAAGTTTTGCCAGGTGCAAATGCAGCTTTAGTCGCCCTTGTAAGTTCAGCTTTAAGTGAAAAAGAATTTGTTTTTATGGGTTTTTTGTCTAATAAAGGCAAAGAGCGTATAAAAGATATCCAAAGGGCTTTAAATCATCCTTATGCTAGCATCGTTTATGAATCGCCTAAGCGAATTTTATCTTTAGTGGAGCAAATTTCACTTATAGATGAAAATCGTGAAATTTTTGCAATAAAAGAAATTTCTAAAAAATTTGAAACCAAATTTAAAGGCAAGGCTAAAGAAGTTTTTGATAAATTAAAACAAGCAAATTTAAATGGAGAATGGGTGCTTGTCATCTCAAAAAATCATCAAAATTTAAATCATAATTCTTTATTGGAAAGTGATATTTTAGAACTTGATATTCCTTTAAAAGTCAAAAGCAAACTTCTAGCAAAAATTAACGGAAAAAATCCAAAAGAAATTTATGCAAAACTGCTTTTAAGTCAAAATTAGATAGAATCAAATTCATGATAGTTTATGGAAAACAAATATTTTTTTACATTTTAGAGCATCATAAGGATTTGATTAAAGAACTTTATTTGGCTAAAGAATGTGATAAAGAAATTTTTAAAAAGATTGCAAATTTTGGATTTAAAATTAAAAAACTTGATTTTAAAACAGCTCAAGCTTATGCTAGAGGCGGAAATCATCAAGGTTTTTTGCTTGATATCGAAGAATATCAATTTAAAGAATTAAATTCCTTGAAAAAAAGCGATTTTATAGCCATACTCTGTGGTATTAGTGATGTTGGAAATATAGGATCCATAGCAAGAACCGCATATGCTTTAGGTGTTGGTGGAATTGTTTTTATCGGAGAAAGATTGAATATGGAAGGAGTGATACGCACAAGCAGCGGTGCGGCTTTAGATCTTGATATCGCTTTAAATGGTGATATTTTATCGGTTATAAATGAGTTAAAGCAGGTGGGATTTAAAATTTTTGCCAGTGCAAATGGGGGAAAAGAAATTCATGATTTTAAATTTGAAAAAAACAAAAAAGCTCTCATTTTAGGAAGCGAGGGTTTAGGATTGAGTCAAAAAATAATAAATAAATGCGATGAATGCGTGGGTATAGAGATGAAACATGATTTTGATAGTCTTAATGTCAGCGCAGCTTTTGCAATACTTTGTGATAGGATGATAAATGCTTAATTGGAAAAAAAATGAAGATTTGAATTTAAAAGAAGTTGTGGATAAAACACAAATTGAACTTGATTTTTTAAATGCCTTAATTAAAAAAGATTTTTCAACTTTACATCGTTTTAATGTAAAAGGTTTTATAAAAATTTTGAGTCGAGAATATGATCTTGATTTTACTGATTTTAATGAAGAGTATGAAGCTTATTTAAATGAAAATAATTTAAATACGATTAAAAACAATAATATAAAAATTGCAACCCCAAAGCTTGATGCTTATCATCAAAAATCAACCAATTTTGGTGTTTTGATCGTGCTTTGTATTGTGGCTATTATCCTAGCTTTAGGGATTTATTATTTTGACGCGATTAAAGTTTTTTTTAAAAATGAACAAAATAATTCTAGCCCAGCAGTTGTAGATATCATAGGACAAGCACAAAACAATTTAAAATCTTTAGAAAGTAATGTAGTTGTAATCGATAACAAGGCTAAAGAAAAATCAGATGAAAACACAAGTTCTGAAATTGTATCTAATGAACAAGATATTCAAGAGCAAGAACAAAATATAACTCAAGAAACAGATGAAAATACAACGATAGAAAATAATACAACTGTCGAGGATGTCAAACCTGAAGAACAAAATACCCCGATAGAAAGTGTTAATAAAAATGCTTATTTTAAAATTTCTACTAAAACTTGGATTGGTGTTATTGAGTTACAAAAATATAAAAAAACAAGTTTTGTAAAAAGTCAAGATTTTACTCTTCCTTTGGATACTGATCAGTTGATTTTAACAGGTCCTTCTGCTTTAAGTGTTATTGATGAAAATAATAAAGAACATCAATTCCCAATAGGTAATCCTAAGCGTTTTTTGATTAAAGATGGTAAAATCAAAAGTATTTCTTTGAGTGAATTTATGAAGCTTAACAAAGGTAGAGAATGGTAAGAATAGTTTTTCTTTTTTTATTTTTTATACAGACAGCTTTTGCGGTTTCAAGTTTGGAATTGGCTCAAAATTTAGTCAATGATGCCAGTAAAAATTCTCAACTCAAGCTTTTGTTTGCAAATTCTTCTTATTTAGATAATAAGGGAAATTTGGATATTGCCAAAATTTCAAGAGTTTTAAAAATTAACTCTTTGCTTAATTTAAATTTATCCAATTCTCAAACTTTAAAATTAAATTTTAGAGCTAAAGCTGATTCGGTTGTTTTTTTTAAAATTTTATCCGATGCTTTGATTGAAGGTGGGTATGTTTATTTTATTCCTACGGAATTAATTTTACATGAGGGAAATATCGATTATACAGTGCAAGTTGATTCTCAATATATATTAGATCCAGGAACTTTGTACAGATTATTGAAAAAAAATTCAGTTTATATAGATAATATCAAACAAATAGGACCTTATTTTTATCAATATGATTTAAATTTTGATAATGCAAAATTAGACACTAATGTCAATATCGCTTTAAATTCTTTAACTGTTTTGGAAAGACCTCTTAAGGATTATATTTTCACGACCAAAAATGCTTCTAAACTAATTATAGATGCAAATGATGCTGATTTTTGGTTCCCTAAAGTATTATTTTTGGATAAAAATCTTAATTTGATTAAAAGCATAAAAAATAATGAACAAAATAACCATTTTGAAGAATTCATTCCAAGTGGATCGGTTTATGTTATCGTGAGCGATATGTATAGTTTGGATAATATCCGCAGAGGTTTAAAAGTGCTTTTGAAAAAATAAAGGAAAAAAATGTTTGATGAAATTCGTTTTAACACTATAGAAAGATTACCTAATTATGTTTTTGCTGAAGTTAATGCGATAAAAATGAATGAAAGGCGTTTAGGGAAAGATATCATTGATTTTTCTATGGGAAACCCAGATGGAAAAACTCCGCAGCATATTATTGATAAATTATGCGAAAGTGCCAACAAAGATAAAACCTCAGGATATTCTGCTTCGATTGGAATTTTTAAATTAAGATTAGCAATTTGTGATTGGTATAAAAGAAAATATAATGTTAGTCTTGATCCTGAAAGTGAAGTTGTTGCTACTATGGGTTCTAAAGAAGGATTTGTTAATCTTGCTAGAGCGGTGATTAATCCAGGTGATGTAGCTATAGTCCCAACTCCTGCTTACCCTATACACACTCAAGCTTTTATAATAGCTGGGGGCAATGTGGTTAAAATGCCTTTAGCTTATAATGATCAATTTGAATTAGATGAGGATAAATTCTTTCAAATTTTAAACACAACCTTGCAAGAAAGTGTTCCAAGACCTAAATATTTAGTCGTTAATTTTCCACATAATCCTACAACAGTCACTTGTGAAAAAAGTTTTTATGAAAGATTAGTTCAAATTGCAAAAAAAGAAAGATTTTATATTATTTCAGATATCGCCTATGCTGATTTAACATACAATTCCTACAAAACTCCTTCAATTTTAGAAATTGATGGTGCTAAGGATATAGCTGTGGAAACTTATACCCTTTCAAAATCTTACAATATGGCCGGTTGGAGAGTTGGATTTGTCGTAGGAAATAAGCGTTTAATCAGTGCTTTGAAAAAAATTAAATCTTGGTTTGATTATGGGATGTACACTCCTATACAAGTAGCAGCAACGGTTGCATTAAATTCCGATCAAAGCTGTGTTGAAAATATCAGATTAAATTATGAAAAAAGAATGCAGGTTTTAATCGAATCTTTTTCTAATATAGGTTGGAATTTATCTAAACCTAATGCAAGTATGTTTGTTTGGGCTAAACTTCCACCTCAAAAAGCTCATTTAAAAAGTTTAGAATTTTCAAAGCAACTTTTACAAGAAGCCAATGTGGCTGTTAGTCCAGGGGTTGGCTTTGGAGAAGCGGGTGATGATTATGTGCGTATCGCTTTAATTGAAAATGAAAATCGCATACGACAAGCTGCGAGAAATATAAAAAAATATCTTAAAGAATAATTAATGAAAGTAGCGATTTTAGGTTATGGAACTGTAGGCAGTGCAGTTGTTAAAACTTTATTGGAAAATCAAAAAATCATTAAGGCAAGATGTGGGCAGGATATTATTCCTGTAATTGCTTTAGCAAAAACTCCAAAAAATAATGCTTTAATTCCAGTAACAACGGATTTTAATGAAATTTTAAACCGAAATGATATCGATGTTTTTGTTGAAGTCATGGGCGGAATTGATAAACCTTTTGAACTTATAAGTGAAATTTTAAAAAAAGGAAAAAGCGTTGTAACGGCTAATAAAGCTTTATTAGCTTATCATCGTTACGAGCTTGAAAATTTGGCTAAAAATTTAGCTTTTGGATATGAAGCTAGTGTGGCTGGCGGTATTCCGATTATTAAAGTTTTAAAAGAGGGCTTGAGCGCTAATAATATAATAGGCATAAAAGGTATTTTAAATGGAACTTGCAATTATATTTTAACTTGTATGCAGCAAGGAATGGATTTTAACAATGCCTTAAAAAAAGCCCAAGAGTTAGGTTATGCTGAATCGGATCCAAGTTTTGATATACAAGGTAAAGATGCAGCCCATAAACTTTTAATCTTAGCCAGTATCGCTTATCATCTTGATGCTAAACCTGAAGATATTTTAATCGAGGGTATTGAAAATATAGGATCTGAAGATATGTATTTTGCTAAAGAGTTTGATTTTACAATTAAGCTTTTAGGCATTGCTAAGTTAAAAAATTCTTGCGTGGAATTAAGAATTCATCCTACCATGATCAGCAAAGATAAAATCCTTTCAAAAGTAGATGGAGTGATGAATGCGATTTCCATTGAAGGAGATTTGTTAGGAGAGAGCTTGTATTATGGAGCTGGTGCCGGAGGAATGGCAACTGCAAGTGCGGTTATTTCAGATCTTATTGATATTGCAAAAGAAAATCTTAAATCACCTATGTTAGGTTTTAGAAAAAATATCGAATTTAAACTTTTAAAACAAGAGGAAATTTATACAAAATATTATTTAAGAATTAAAGTTGAAGATAGAATAGGTGTATTGTCTGAAATTACACAGCTTATGTCTAAAAATTTAATTTCAATAGATAGTTTTTTACAAAAATCTAAAAAAAATGAAAATCATGCTACTTTATTCTTTACTACGCATTTTACTTATGAAAAAAGTATCAAAGCTTTGCTTGAAATATTGGAAAAACAAGACTTCATTAAAGATAAACCTTTTATGATGCGTATAGAAGAATAAATGGGATTAAAAGCTTATCTTGATGGCATCAAAGGAGAAGATAAGGCTTGTATTTTTTTAAAAAAGCATAATTTTACTATTTTAGAAAGAAATTTTCACTCCAAATTTGGCGAAATTGATATTATTGCTATAAAAGATGATGTATTGCATTTTATAGAAGTTAAATTCACTCAAAATAATTATGATGTTTATGAACGTTTTGATTATAATAAATATCAAAAAATCATCAAAACTATTGAAGTTTATCTTTTAAAAAAAAGATTAAATCATGATTTTCAAGTTGATCTAATTTGCATTAAGGATAATATAATAGAATTTATTCAAAATATTAGTTTTTAAGCTGATATTTAAAAAAATAAATTAAAATTAGATAAAACTACGAAAGGAAAAAAATGGGAAAGTATATAGAATTAACTTCTGAAAATTTTTCACAAGTAAAAGAAGGTGTTGCTTTAGTTGACTTTTGGGCTCCTTGGTGTGGGCCTTGCAGAATGCTTGCTCCTGTGATTGATGAACTTGCAAATGATTTTGATGGAAAGGCAAAAATTTGCAAAATCAATACAGATGAACAAGGTGATTTAGCAGCAGAATACGGAGTAAGATCAATTCCTACTTTGATATTTTTTAAAAATGGAGAGGTTGTAGATCAACTTGTAGGCGCACAGTCAAAACAAGCTATTACTGATAAACTTAATTCTCTACTTTAATCTTAAAAAGCTGGCATATGCTAGCTTTTTTCAAATTTCAAATTTATACTAAATAATAATTTTTATTATCTACTATTAAGAATAATTTTTATATTATTACTGATAAAAAATAAAAATAAAAGGAAATTATATGTTAGATTTAGCAATTATAGGTGGAGGCCCTGCTGGTCTTAGTGCCGGTCTTTACGCGACTCGTGGCGGCTTAAAAAATGTAGTGATGTTTGAAAAAGGTATGCCAGGGGGGCAAATTACTTCAAGTTCCGAAATTGAAAATTATCCAGGTGTGGCACAAGTTATGGATGGGATTTCTTTTATGGCTCCTTGGAATGAACAATGTATGCGTTTTGGACTTAAACATGAAATGGTTGGTGTAGAACAAATTTTGCAAAACGATGATAAAACTTTTACGATTAAATTAGAAGGCGGAAAAACACAAACAGCAAAAGCTGTAATTGTTTGCACAGGATCAGCTCCTAAAAGAGCCGGTTTTAAAGGAGAAGACGAATTTTTTGGAAAAGGAGTGAGTACTTGCGCAACATGTGATGGATTTTTCTACAAAAATAAAGAAGTTGCGGTTTTAGGTGGCGGTGATACGGCATTAGAAGAATCTTTATATCTTGCTAATATCTGCTCTAAAGTCTATCTTATCCATCGTAGAGATGAATTTAGAGCTGCTCCTTCAACAGTTGAAAAAGTTAAGAAAAATGAGAAAATCGAATTGATTACTAGTGCAAGTATTGATGAGGTTTATGGCGATAAAATGGGAGTGAGTGGAGTAAAAGTAAAATTAAAAGATGGCAATATTAGAGATTTAAAAGTTCCAGGAATTTTTACTTTTGTTGGTTTAAATGTAAGAAATGAAATTTTAAAGCAAGACAACGGTCAATTTTTATGTGCTATGGAGGAAGGCGGTCAAGTAAGTGTTGATCTTAAAATGCAAACAAATATCTCAGGACTTTTTGCTGCAGGAGATTTGAGAAAAGATGCTCCTAAGCAAGTCATTTGTGCTGCAGGAGATGGTGCTATAGCTGCACTTAGTGCTATGGCTTATATAGAAAGCTTGCATTAATTTTTTTAGGTTAGAAAATTTCTAACCTAATTCGATAATTATAAAAATTTCCTTTCAAATATAAAAATTTATTTTAAAAAAATAATTTAAAATTTTTATATCAATACAGAAGTGTTATTTTAAATATTTAACATCATTTTAATTTCATTATTTAATAAATCAATTCATCAAATTTTATACTAAAAATTCACTGAGAAATCTAATTAATTTATTATTGAGTAATTCATATGAGAATAATTTTATATGTAATATTTTTTAATTTCAGTATAAATTAATAGGGGGGGGGGATATAATTTTTTTGAATTTAATTTAAGGAGAAAGAATGAGACTAATCATTTGTATTTTGTTACCTTGGCTTGGTTTTTTTACCATAGGAAAACCTTTTTCTGCAATTATATGTTTTATTTTGCAAATCACTCTTATTGGCTGGATACCTGCTATGGTTTGGGCTGTATATGCTCTTAATCAATATAAAACAGATAAAAAAATTGCAAAAATTTTAAAAGAACAAGATAAGGGGAATCAATGAAGTATTTATTATATATTGTTTTAGCTTTTATTTTAAGTGCTTGTTACCAAAAAGGTTTGGAAGTTAATCAAGATAAATTAAATTCTATTGTTATAGGAAAGAGTACGCAAGAAGATGTGGAAAAAATCATAGGTTATCCTGTAAGAAAAACAAGTTTGGGTAATAAAGAGGTATGGTATTACGATTTTACTAGAATTTCTTCTCTTCCTGGATTTGATAAAGACGAAAGTACAGTTTTTGAATTTAATAAAAAAGGTATAGTGATTAAAAAATATAAAACTACAGGTTCTGGAAACTCAAATCCTTTATTAGGTAGTTAATTTAAATAAAAAATGCACAACAAAGGAAGAAGTCAGAAAGAGAAGTGATCTTTACTCTAAAAGTAAAAAGGTTTTTATAGAAAAAGAAGAAATTGTCAATAAAAACAATAAATTATTTAGAGTAAAGACGCAAACATCAATAAGTCCAGATGGAGAAGAAGAAATCATCAAGACTGAAACATACCAAATTACTAGATAAAGGAAGAAAAATGAAAAAAATCTTATTTGCGATAGTTGCAGTGTTTTTTATTGCTTGTGGTGGAGATAAACTTGTTAAATTTGAATACGAAAAAGGAAATAAAGAATTATTTGAAAAGGCAAATAATCTTATTAAAGAAAAATATCCTGATTCTAATTTTTACTCATGGAAATCGCTAGAAAATATTTCAAGTATCGATAATGCAAAGCAAATTTACAATAAAATTGAAAATTATGTTTATGGAAGCAAACAAGAATATTTCAAAAATGATGAAACACATTATAGTAATTATATCTTGCTAGAAAAAAATGGAAGATATAGAATTTTAGTAGTGGAATGTTCCAAAGCAAGTAAATATAAAAATCCTTTTGGATTAGTAATAAACAATCCTGAACGTTGCAATATAAATGAAATGCTAATCAGACAAAAATAAATCAATAAAGAAATAAAATGAATGAATTAGCTATTTCTGAATTGCCTTCAAATTGGATAGATACCATAAGCTATACAATAGAAAATACAGTATCGCCTATGTTTCAAGGCGTCCATAACGCTTTGTTTAGTGGAATGGGAGCAAGTATTTTTGTAATCTATTGTAATATGGCTTTTAAGATAAACGCAAAAATTTTATAGTAATTAATAAGTAAAAATAGATAAATATATTAGCTATATTTTATTATAAAAATTCTTCTAAATATTACAATTCAATCAGGCAAGATAAAATAATGAAAGAGATAAAATAATAAAACAAGTGATTTTCTCCAACAAAGGAGAAAAATTAATTTTTAATGAAAGTTAAGATGAGGCATTATAAATCCGATCCAAGGAATTCCTACAAGAAAATAAATTGCCATGTAAATTACAGCAAATATTCCACCCAGTAAGAAAAATTGAGGTCCTTTGATGTAATTACTTCCAAACCATAAAGGAGAGGAGCCTGTTCCATAAGGAGTGATAATACCCATAAAGCCCATCGGTAATGTAAGTATTAGCATAACTTCTGCCGGATTTGCACCTTTAATAGAGCTAGCTAAAGATACAAAAACAGCGATGATAGCTGTAACATAAGCAGTTCCTGAAGCGAAGAAATATCTAAGCCAAGAAAATAACATCAAAAGTAAAATAGTGGCAATGAACGGTTCAAAACCTGAAAGTCTATGTCCTAAAGAATTAGCTAAATAATCCAAAAATCCGACATTTTTAAGCCCACCTGCCATTGTAACAAGGGTTGCGAACCATACAAGAGTATTCCAAGCTGGTTTATTGCCTAAAAAATCTTGCCAAGTAATTATTTTACAAGCTATCATTAAAATGATCATGATTAAAGCTGTAGTTGTGGCATTGATTTTAAAAAAGCTTGATCCAACCCAAAGCACTAATCCAATAAGGGCAATAAGAAGCATAAAAATTTGAGAAGTTGGCATCTTTCCTAGAGCTTGATATTTTTCATTTGCCCAAATAGCTATTTCTTTTGATCCTTTAACTTCTGGTGGGTATATAAAATATCCCAAAATTGGAGTAATAACAAAAAGTATTAAACCTACTGGTAAAAAGGCTAAAAACCAACTAAGCCAATCTACAACCATAACTCCATTTTTAGAGATCAAAGAGAGGGCAAGTGGGTTTGGAGCTTGACCTGTAAGAAAAATAGAACTCGTAAGACAAGAACTTGCTAGACCCATCCATACAAGATAAGCACCGATTTTTCTAGGATTTTTATCCGCATAACTTTCAAACATAGGAGAGATATTGCTGACTATAGGATAAACCGTTCCTCCGCTTCTTGCAGCATTACTAGGAATGAAAGGAGCTAAAATCAAATCCACTATAGCAATAGCATAACCTAAACCCAAGGTAGATTTTCCAAGTTTTGAAACGAGATAAAGGGCTAATCTTTCGCCTAACCCTGTTTTTGAAAAACCAAGTCCTATGGTAAAAGCAGCAAAAATAAGCCAAACTACAGAATCAGAAAATCCTGATAATCCCCATTTTATTGCAACAGAATCTTTAATAATGGTTTCTATGTTATTAGAACCAACAGGTCCAACTTTAAATAAAACAGCTAGAGTAACAGCTATAATTCCGATTAATGCTGGAGCAATCGGTTCTAAAATCAAACCAATAATAAGGCCTATAAAAATACTAAAATAAAGCCAAGCATTAGAATTTAAACCTTCTGGAATTGGAATAAAATAAATAATTAATCCAACTATAAAAGGTGTCAAAAGTTTTACATAAAACATAATTATCCTTTTTAGAATATAAAAGCTAAATTATACCTTAAAAATCTTATAATTAAATTTTAAATTAATAGAATATTTATAAATAATTAAATTAAAAAATAAATTTTCAATCCATAGTTCTAATAATCAAACTCTTAGGCAATTTAAAATATTTTATAAGTTCTTCTTCTTTTTTTCGCATTTCTCCATTATCTTTTTCATGATCAAAACCTAATAAATGAAGCATGGCGTGAATAAATAACAAACTTATTTCTTCTTCATAGCTGTGTCCAAATTCTTTTGCTTTTTCTTTAGCTAGTTCTGTATTGATGACTATGGAACCTAGAGGGATATTTTCATCTATATTTTCAAGAGGGAAAGATAAAACATCAGTTGTTTTATTTTGATTTCTTTGACTTAGATTGATTTCTTGCATTTCCTGACTATCAACAAAAACAAGTTCAACATCTTTTGGGCTTAAAAAATTCGCTATTTTTTCTAAAAATTCATATTTTTCATCACTGAGTATCATAAACCTTCCTTGATTAAATTGTATAAATTTTGTATTTCCCTATCGTTAAAAATTCGACAATTTTTGTTTTCATAAAAATATTTAATTTTTTCTTCTTTAAATTCATATCCTAAGGCACAATGATTATGCGAAGGCAAAAAAGCCCTTATAAGGGTGATTTGATCTTGAATTTTTTCTTCACAAGAAAAACAAATAAAATCTTGGCGCAGCCGACCTTCAAATTCTAAAATTTTAAGATAAGCATCCACTATGACTCTTTTAGGATTTTGCTTTTCAAAGCGCTTAACACATTCTTCCAAAAGTAAAAAATAAAACTCTTCAATCGTTTCTGTATCTTTTAAATGGTTAAATAAAAGACGAATAAATTCCTGCCAAATAAACATTTTTTCTCTGTCTAAAATCCAAGAAAAATTTAAATGCAATACATCTTTAAGTCTTGGCAAAAAACTTGGATGCTCATCTAGGGAAAAATCAATTTTATATCCATTTAAAATGCTAGAATGTCTGAGTCCATAAAAACGATAAGTTTTTATGAATTTCTTTGGGCTTAAAATGGAAACAATCAAATCCTCATCTTTTACCTTTTGAGTATGAAGTATAAAACCTTGCATTTATCAACCAAATAAGAAATTAATTTATATTATTTTAACCCCATAGGCCTTAAGTAGGCAAAAGGCTGAATGTTCTAAATCATTATCAAAGCTGGCTGTAGAATTTTGATATAAGATAATCTTAGAATTAGGATTTGCACTAAAAGCTAAAATAATGTTAAAAAATACACAAATATGTGAAACAAGGCCGCAAAAATAAATTTCTTTATATGGATTTTGGTTGATAAAATTAGCAAATTCTAAACTACCAAAAGCATTTTTATAAAAAATTTTATGAGCTTTTTTTAAAAATGGATCAAATTCATCAGGCATTTTCCAACCAAAAGTATCTTTAATACAATGTTTTATAGGGAGGTTTAACCCTTCTTTGCTTTTTAAATAATTTTGATCATGTGTATCACAAGTGATGAGTAAATGTGTGGTATTAAAATCGATTTGATTTAGGTGATTAAGAATATTTTCTTTGATTTCTAAAGCTTTTTTAAAACCTAAGCTTCCGTTGATAAAATCATTTTGATAATCAACTATGACAAAAGCTTTTTCCATAGAGTTTTTATACTTGATTCATCCAAAAAGTTTCTGTATGTAAGTTAGAAAAGGCGGTTTTTAAGCTCGTAAAAAGTTTAGGATGCTCTTTTTCTAAATTTGCTAAAAGCTGTTTGGATTCTTCTCTTGCATGTGGAAATTTAACATTTTTTTCACTGAGTTTCATACCAGGACAAAACTCATTTCCTATAACCTGGAGTTCATTTTGTATTGCATTGTCTCTAAGTTGTCTTTCTCTAACAAAAATTAAAGGACGTATTACTGTTATACCACGTTTGCTTTTATAGATTGGAGCTAGGGTTCTTAAGGATCCATTGTGGATGAAATTCATAAAAAAACTCTCCGCTGCATCATCTAAATGATGGCCAATAGCAAGTTTATTAAAACCTTTTTCAAGAGCATAAGTATATAAAGCTCCGCGTCGCATTCTTGAAAAATAGCTACAAAAACTAGAATTTTCCCTTATAGTATCGCCAGATACCTCGTAGATATTAGAGTCAAGAATGCTATGTTTAATACCATGTTCTTCACAATGTGCATGTAATTGAGAATAATCTTCACCCATACCATAACTTAAAGTAACAGTTTCAAGATCAAATTTGAAAGGAGCGTGAGCTTGCATACGATTTAAAAGATGTGCTAAAGCTAAAGAATCTTTGCCCCCACTTAAGCCTAAAAGAACGCGATCACCATCCTTAATAAGCCCAAATTGAGCGTTTGCTTGAGCAACTTGTCGTATAAGCTTTTTGCTGAGGTTTATCATAATTTCTCACACATTTTAAGAACAAAATTAGCCGAAATCTTAGCAGAATTAATCACAAATTCATCAAAATCGAATTCAGCTTTTTCTCCAGCTTTATCACTCATAGCTCTTAAAATAAAACAAGGTATTTTTAAAGCATCACAAACTAAAGCAACACTAGCACCTTCCATTTCACAAGCATCCGCGTTAAAAATTTCTCTTATTTTTGCTTTTTTTGCTTCATCGCAGATAAATTCATCTCCAGTTGCAATGATTCCTGATTTTAGTTTGATATTTAATTCTTTTGCAACTTCTAAAGCAAGATTATTTAACTTCTCATCTGTTTTTATAAAAATTTCATTCCCAGGAACAAAACCAAGTGGATGTCCAAAAGCGGTTATATCAAGATCATATTGAGCTAATTGTGTAGCGTAGAGTAAGTCACCTATTTCTAATTCTGGATTAAAAGCACCTGCCACACCTGTAAAAAGTAAAATTTCAGCCCCAAATTTTTCAATCATTATGCTTGCACTTAAAGTTGAATTGACTTTTCCTATTTTAGAATAAGCTAAAATAAGTTCATGATTTTTATAATTTGCTAGATAATAAGTATTGTTTGCGTATTCAATACTTTTGTATTCTTTTAAAATTTCAAGTAAAGGGGTTATTTCCTCTGGCATTGCGCCTAAAATTGCTATTTTCATTTTATAACCTTTAAAAATTCATCAATATCGCTAAAATTAGTCAAAGAATAAGTTTCCTTAGAGCTTATTTTTTTGTTTAAACCTTTAAGAATGCCTGCACCAAATTCTATAAAGTAATCGATTTCATTTTCATAATTTTTAATACTTTGCTTATAAAGAACAGGAGAAATGAGTTGAGATTTGAGTAGTTTTAACGCTTGTTCTTTATCGGTATAAATTTTTGCATTTGCATTTGAAACTACAGCTTTAAAATTTGGTTTGAGTGTTTTTTCAAGCTCAATGCAAAGTTTTGATGAAGCATTTTCAAGTAAAGGACAATGACTTGCAACACTCATGTTTAAAAGCATTGCTCTTTTTGCCCCAGCTTTTTTAAATTCATTTTCGTAACTTATAAGATCAGGTTTTAAACCTGCTACAACAATTTGACCATCGCAGTTATAGTTTGCTGCAAATATTTTTTTATTTTCTTCTTGGGCTTTTTTGCAAATTTCTTCTACGATTTGATCATCCAATCCTAAAACAACCATCATTCCTGCTTCAATTTTAGAGCAATCTTCTTGCATGAAAAATCCTCTTTTATTAACCAAAGTAAGAGTTTGCAAAAATTCTAAAGCTCCATTTACGGCCAAAGCTGAAAATTCTCCTAAAGAATGACCTAGAGAAAATACAGCTTGTAAGTCTGGTTTTTGTTCGATTAAGGCTGTATAAGCCATCAAAGAATTTAATACAATAGCAGGTTGGGTAAATTCGCTCTTATTTAACTGATCATTTTCTTCAAAAAGCAAATGTTTAAAATCAATCTTACAAAAATCACTTGCACTTTCAAGGAGTTCTTTTGCATTTTTAGAATTTTCGTAAAAGCTTTTTCCCATTCCAGCGACTTGAGATCCTTGTCCTGGAAATATAAAGGCAATATTCATTAGTGACAACCACAACCTCCGCCA